>NZ_JBFRVM010000085.1:0-65447 GCF_041475145.1 Vibrio sp. 10N.222.49.A3 | reverse complement strand
TAGCTTCCCGTTTTTATTTTAATTCTATTGGATCATCGAGTCTGATAACCAACCCAGAGAATCACTGAATTTGCTTTTGGATAAAAGCGATAGATTGTTGATTGAATTCTTCAGGATTTTCTACATTACATACATGCCCACAGTTGGCAATTTCTACCAACTCGCTCGACTCGTGCGCTTCGACCATTTCTTTAACGGGTTTGATGAACATGTAATCGCGCTCGCCCATCAAATACAAAGTCGGAATCGGCAACTCCCTGTCTTTAAAGTATTTCATCAATGGGTTCACATCAGCCGTGAGGATAAACCAGCGCTTGAACTCTTTTTGGCACAGCTTTTTCGCTTCGCGGATAAACAGGTGACGTGATTCTTTCTGACTTTTTTGCGGCATCACAACATAAGCAAAAAGGCTGTATAGCCACATATAAGGAATGATGTGCTTACTCAGGTTTCCTAATTTGATTAAGACTTGAGATCGAGTGTTGAGTTTAGTGACAGCACCACCAAGCACCATCGAACGTACTCTGCTTGCCGCCAGTTCGGCCACGTTACGAACGATAATTGTACCCAAAGACATACCAACAAAGTGTGCGGATCGGATTTTTAGATGATCTAACACTTTAAGAATATCGAGCGTTACTGATTTGAACGTATAACGGTTCGAAATCAGATCTTTAAGTATGTTGTCTGATTTACCGTGCCCTCTCAAGTCAATGAGAAGCAAGTTGAAATGCTGTTTATACGCTTTGATCTGCTTAAACCAAATGGAGGAACTGCCCCCTGCGCCATGCACAAACACAACCCACTCATCACTCGTAGGGTGAGTAAATGTTTTATGAAATAATAAACTCTCAGACATACCTATCGCTTAATTTATTTATGGAGCTAAGCCTCATCACAAGGCGATGACTAAGGATATCACGCAATTAAGAATTTTAAGTGATAATAGTGTCAAACCCAACACTAGTCATGTGAATACCTGACCACCTTTTCTACCTGACTAAAATGAGTTTGCAAGCTTTGTCTTTGGAAACGTGATGTGATCTGACCAGAAAAAAAAAGGCACTCTATCAGCAGAGCGCCTTCTTTTATTATGAACAGTTGTTATTCAACAACTGTATTTTAAAGCTAAGTCAACAAGTTAAAATGCAGAATGGTACATCGCAAGATATTCTTCTGCCGCATCTTCCCAACTAAAATCTTGTTGCATCGCGTAAAGTTGAACGCGCTTAATTTCAGATGGATTTTGAGCATAAAGTAGTAATGAGCGATGTAATACCGCTAGTAATGCTTGCGGTGTTGGTTCTTCAAAAGCAAAGCCTGTTGCTATCTCGGGATCCTGATCGTAATCATTCACACTGTCCTTTAAACCACCAACAGAGCGCACAATAGGCAAAGTGCCGTAAGCCATGCTGTAGATTTGGTTCAAGCCACAAGGCTCAAATTCAGAAGGCATCAAGAAAAAATCAGAGCCCGCTTCAACCAAATGCGCTAGTTCATTATTGTAGGCTTCTACGAATGAGAACTTGTCTGAATGAAGTGCTGATAACTCTTTCAATTGACTCGCCAAAACCGGATCACCAGTACCGACAATCACGATCTGCAATTCGTTTTTCAAGAACTGCTCGATGACAGGCAGTAAGTAATGAACGCCTTTTTGGTTGGTCAGACGACAAACCATGCCATAAACCGCACAATCGGTAACGGGTAAACCAACATCTTGTTGCAGTTTTTGCTTACAAGCAGATTTTCCACGAGTCATGCTGTGTTTCGTTGCTTTGAATTTACGAGGAAGGGAAGCGTCTGTTTCCGGGTTCCAAGCTCCATAATCACAACCGTTGAGAATACCAAATAAGTCGGCCGAACGATGTTGGAACTCTGCTGCCATGCCATGGCTACCTAACTCCGTTTTCAGCTCTTCCGCATACGTTGGGCTTACTGCATTGACCTTATCGGCACACATCACCCCTGCTTTTAGCATGGTGACATGCGTGTCACTTACAGATGCTTCAGGCACATTGTAACTGTGCATCTCTGGCAGACATTGCAGTTCATCGTATGCGAACACCCCTTTGAAAACTGCATTGTGAATCGAGATAACACTGCGCGTATTTTCAAAGAATTCGTGTTGTTGATAACGTGATTTAAGCAAGAAAGGCACAAAGCCTGTGTGCCAGTCATTTGCATGAATGATATCAGGTTGGAACGCGAGCTTAGGAAGCATATCCAAACAAGCCGTACTGAAGAACGAAAAGCGCTCTCCGTTATCAGCATATGCTTGATTGTTCTCTGCGTACATTTCAGGACGGTCAAAATACTTGTCACATTCAATAGCGAAGATTTGAACACCTTCGACACTCAACTTTTTGACTTGATAAGCAGTATGAGGCCAATGATCGAGCTCGGTCGACAAAATCACTTCAGCTGAATCAATGTTTGGAATGTTTCTATAAGCAGGGATGGTCACTCGAACATCTTGTTCGAGTGTTTGTAACGCTTTTGGCAGTGCCTTGGCTACATCAGCCAAGCCACCACTTTTAATCAAGCCTTCAACTTCAGACGCTACAAAAAGTACCGAGAGAGTCTTAGTAACCAACTCGAGCTCCTTTGGAAATAACTACTACACCATCGTCAGAGACATGGTAATGCTTTTTATCTTCTTTCAGATTTACGCCAATCTGTGTTCCAGGTGCGATATCTGCATCTTTATCGACGATGACACGACGAAGTACGCAACCTTCACCCACTTTCACATCACCGAGTAAGATACTCTCACTAATATCACACGCTGATGCGATATTACTGCGGAAACCCAATACACACTTCTCAATGCGAGAGCCACGTACATAGCTGCCGTTACACACTAAGCTATCGATGATCTGAACACGGCCGTTTGCCGAATCAGTAAACGTAGCCGGCGGTAGTGGCGGATAGTATGTATGTAGTGGCCACTTGCGGTTGTATAGCGAGAATGGCGCATCTTTCTCAAGAAGATCCATATGAGCTTGCCAGTACGCGTCAATCGTACCTACATCG
This sequence comes from Vibrio sp. 10N.222.49.A3, assembly GCF_041475145.1. Classification (NCBI taxonomy): domain Bacteria; kingdom Pseudomonadati; phylum Pseudomonadota; class Gammaproteobacteria; order Vibrionales; family Vibrionaceae; genus Vibrio; species Vibrio sp. 10N.222.49.A3. The sequence goes on along the minus strand of NZ_JBFRVM010000085.1, from coordinate 62,411 downwards.
CGCCAATAAACTTCTTCTTTCTCACCAGTAATACGGTTAGTACTGAAGTCATAAACAAACACATCACCACGCGGAACCATGTTTGGAATGATGTCTTTTCCGAAATCATGTGTCGAGTCTTCTTTATCTGCATCTTCAACAAGTTCTGCGAACAACTCGTTAGCTTCAAATACGTAGTTACCCATAGACACAAGCGCAGACTCCGGGTCACCTGGAATTGGTTTCGGGTTAGCCGGTTTCTCTTCAAAACCAATCATACGTCCTTCAGCATCCACTTCGATAACGCCGAATTCAGATGCTTCAGCAAGCGGCATACGCAATGCAGAAACGGTTAAAGCCGCTTTCTTCTCTTTATGGAAATCAAGCATCTGCTTAATGTCCATTTTGTAAATATGATCTGATCCAAAAATACAAACTTGATCAGGTTCTTCCAACTGCATGAAGCGAAGGTTTTGATAAATAGCATCTGCAGTACCTTCATACCAACGCTTACCTGTACGCATTTGCGCAGGGATTGGGTCGATAAAACGGTCTGTTATACCACTGATATTCCAACCTTTTTTCATGTGATGGAACAGTGATTGTGACTTAAACTGTGTTAATACGTAGATCTTCATTAGATCAGCATTAACGAAGTTATTCAGAGCAAAATCAATTAAGCGGTAACTACCACCGAAAGGAACCGAGGGTTTGCTGCGAGATTCAGTTAAAGGTCTTAAGCGAGAGCCTTCACCACCAGCAAGAATCATTCCTAATACACCAGCCATTTTATTCTCCATATATTTATAGCTTGTCGATGTTAGTGCTCTAAGAGGTATCTTCCTCTGGGGGATGAGCACCAACACTTATTTCGGTACTTAACGAATATCCATTCACATGCAGTGAAAATATCCTAAGCCAAACGTTGTTAAGTGTGCACTATTGTTTGCACTTGATTTTATATACGTTATCGACTTTCCGGTCGATTTCAATTTTTAATACGCCATTCTGTGTTATGTAAGCCGATTGCTTTCCTAAGACTTAAAGCAGCTCACATTACACTGTTTTTATGAAACATTAAGTTAACACTCGGAATACATCAGGTATACAACTAAAACCTGATCTGTGACTTACAATATTTTAATTAAGTTACAATCACGTTAAGGTTGCATAATTAAAGATTATTATCCATTTCATTTATTTCATGACCTGAATTTAACAAATAGACACAGGTAAGGCCGACGATCGAGAGACAGCATAATTAGTCATATTCAGATCAAAAAAAAGCAGCCTAATGGCTGCTTTTTTCATCAATAAAATGTCAACCCATATCAGATCGGGTCACACATTCAGTTACTTCTCTTTAGGCTTTTTACGTTTATCCGTAACTTCCCACTTACCGTCGATGTACAAAGCGGTCCAACCTGAAGGTTTACCGTCCACTTCGGTACGAACGTAGTTTTCTTTTGTCTTACGACTAAAACGAACTACTGTCGGCTTGCCATCAGGATCAGCAACCGGTGCTGATGCCAGATACTGGAATTTAGGTGAAATACGGTCTTTAAAACGAACCAGCTCTTCCACTAATGGTGCACGTGTTTCACGTGATTTAGGGAAATTACTCGCGGCCATAAACAAACCAGAAGCCCCATCACGAAGTACGAAGTATGCATCTGAATTTTCACATGGGAGTTCAGGGAAATGCACTGGGTCTTCTTTAGGTGGCGCTACTTCGCCATTCTTCAGAATCTTACGAGTGTTCTTACAATCTTCACTCGTACAGTCCATGTATTTACCGAAACGACCATTCTTCAAAACCATGTCAGATCTACATTTGTCACACTCAACAAGCGGACCATCATAGCCTTTCACTTTGAATTCGCCGTGTTCAACCACATAACCTTCACAGTTAGGGTTGTTACCACACACATGCATCTTACGCTTATCATCGATCAGATAAGCATCCATTGCCGTTTCACAAATCGGACAACGCTTTTTCGCTCGAAGTGCTGCGGTTTCAACGTCTTCTTCAAGAACGTTGATAATACCGTCTTCATCACCAAGGTTAATGGTTGTCTTACAGCGCTCTTTTGGTGGAAGTGCATAACCAGAACAACCTAGGAATACGCCAGTCGAAGCTGTACGAATACCCATTTTACGGCTACAAGTTGGACACTCAATATCGGTTTCAACGATATGATTTGGCTTCATGCCACCAGCGTCTTCATCTAAATCGGCTTTTTCCAAATCGCCTGTAAAGTCTTCGAAGAAGTTATCTAGCACGCCTTTCCAGCTTGCTTCGCCTTCTGCAATTTGGTCTAACTTCTGCTCCATACGAGCCGTAAAGTCATAGTTCATTAGGTCATTGAAACTGCCATCTAGACGGTCAGTAACAATTTCACCCATCTTCTCAGCATAAAAACGACGCTGTTCAACTTTTACATAACCACGGTCTTGAATCGTAGAGATGATTGATGCGTACGTTGAAGGACGACCAATACCACGCTTCTCAAGCTCTTTAACTAGCGCCGCTTCAGTAAAACGGGCTGGCGGCTTAGTGAAATGCTGTTTAGGGTCTAATGCGATTAGGTCTAGCTTTTCACCAACCTGTACAGCAGGAAGAATCGTATCTTCATTTTTACCCATTGGACGTTGAACGCGAGTCCAACCATCAAACTTAAGAATACGGCCTTTCGCTTTTAACGTGTACTCATCAGCTTTAACGCTTACCGTCGTTGAATCGTATTGCGCAGGTGTCATTTGACATGCAACAAATTGATTCCAAATCAGCGAGTAAAGCTTGTGTGCGTCTGCGTCTACGCCGTTTAGGTCTTCAGACTTAACATCGACACTCGAAGGACGAATCGCTTCGTGAGCCTCTTGTGCGCCCTCTTTGCTGCCGTATACAAGCGCTTTCGGTGGAAGATATTGTGCACCAAACTCAGAACCAATGTATTCACGTGCGGCTTCTACAGCTTCTGAACTCAAGTTGGTCGAGTCAGTACGCATATAAGTGATGTAACCCGCTTCATACAAACGTTGAGCCAACATCATGGTTTTCTTTACGCCGTAACCAAGACGTGTGCTCGCCGCTTGTTGCAGAGTCGACGTGATGTAAGGTGCAGACGGCTTACTCTTAGTTGGGCGGTCTTCACGTTTACATACTTCGTATTGCGCTTTTTCTAAAACGCTTACTGCAGCTTGTGTTTGCGCTTCATTATCAGGTTTAAACGCAACACCGTCTTTTTGAGCGACTTGCAGTCTGAAATCTGTTTTCTCTGCCGTTTTGGTATCAGCATGCACATCCCAGAACTCTTCAGGGATAAAAGCGTTGATCTCGCGCTCACGTTCAACCAGTAGTTTTACAGCTACAGATTGAACACGGCCAGCGGATAGGCCTCGTGCTACTTTTTTCCAAAGCAGTGGTGACACCATAAAGCCAACAACACGGTCCATAAAACGTCGTGCTTGTTGTGCGTTTACGCCGTCGATATTTAGCTCGCCTGGAGTTTCGAAAGCTTGCTGAATAGCATTTTTAGTGATTTCGTTAAAAACCACTCGTTTGTATCGCGTTTCATCACCACCGATGATCTCACGAAGGTGCCATGCGATAGCTTCTCCTTCGCGGTCCAAATCGGTTGCGAGATAAACATGGTCTGCGTTCTCAGCCAGTTTTTGCAATTCAGCAACGACTTTTTCTTTGCCCGGTAAGATTTGGTAATTCGCTTCCCACTCTTGATAAGGGTTGATACCCATCTTTTTAATAAGCGCTTTGCGATCTTTTTCTTTCTTGATACGAGCTTTATCTTCTGGGCTCATACCCTTGGTTGAAACTGCAGCAGCCTTTTGACCTGTACTTTGACCCGCCGTTGGTAAATCACGAACGTGACCTACACTCGACTTAACGACAAAGTCTTTGCCAAGATATTTATTGATAGTTTTAGCCTTGGCTGGCGACTCCACTATAACGAGCGATTTACCCATATTGACTCTAACGTCCTTAATCACGATGCTTCAACACCAACAATTTTACTTGTGGGCTTTTACGCATGATATTCTAAATTCATTGCTTCTTTTTTTACTATTGTGCGAGATTACTAGAAGATCAACCGCTTTTTTCAAAATTGGATCTGATCGCTCGACAATTCGACGACTCATAGAGAAAAGAGTCACAATATAAAGAAGCTATAAAGTACTCACTAAGAATACTTGCAAGAGCCTATTCATCAGGCATTACGTCTAAACGCGCTCATACTAAGCTTGTCGGCGAATCTAACGCGAGCCCCATTCAATTATTTTTGTCATAAATCACAAAATAAATTGTGGATGTTTGAAAAGACTCTCTTAATCGGTTGTGAAATCATTGAATTTCTAGTTCGACACCATAAACTCAACGATATATTCAGTTATCAGAGATAAACTCATGACAAAGAAAGTAATAGCAGAATTTGATTTACTGCTTATCGCAAACCAAATTATCCAATCACATGATGACTACATTGAAGGCATGCGCGCAAACAGCGTAGTAGAAAAAGACGATGTACTCATTTTCAAAGGTGAATACTTCTTAGACAACAACGGAATGCCGACAGAAAATACAACCGCGGTATTTAACATGTTTAAGTACTTGGCGCATCACCTTTCGAAAGAATTTACAATTCAGCAATAATTAAAAAGCTTGCCATCTAGGCAAGCTTTTTTGTTCCTGGACCTTTATATACTTATCATTTTTATAGACTTAGTATTTTCAGCTTATCGAAGTAGTCAGGGAATGTCTTGGATGTACAACCTGGATCATTGATCGTCACCGGGGTGTCACTCAAAGCAACCAATGAGAAACACATCGCCATGCGGTGATCATCGTAAGTATCAATCGCCGCGTGCGTCAGTTCAGCCACAGGGTTAACAATGATGTAGTCTTCACCCTCTTCCACCTCAGCGCCTACTTTACGTAGTTCTGTTGCCATTGCCGCTAAGCGATCCGTCTCTTTCACACGCCAGTTGTAAACATTGCGGATTGCGGTTGTTCCCTTAGCAAACAAAGCCGTTGTCGCAATTGTCATCGCCGCATCTGGAATATGGTTGTAGTCCATATCAATGCCTTTTAGCTCACCACAACGAGAGATAACGTAGTCATCACCCCATTCAATTTCAGCACCCATTTTCTCAAGTGCATCAGCGAATTGGATATCACCTTGGATACTGTTTTTGCCAATACCTGTCACTTTAATCTCGCCACCTTTGATAGCAGCGGCTGCAAGGAAATATGACGCAGATGATGCATCACCTTCAACCAAGAAATCACCGGGTGCTGTGTAAGATTGCCCGGTTGGAATCACAAATTCTTGGTAGTCATTGTTGATAACATCCACACCAAATTGCTTCATAATATGCAGCGTAATATCGATGTAAGGCTTAGAAACCAATTCACCCTCGATTTTGATGGTCACTTCGCCTTCAGCTAAAGGTGCAGCCATCAAAAATGCCGTCAAGAATTGACTAGAGATAGAACCGTCGATAGAAACCGTACCACTCTTCAGACCGGTACCTGTGATCTTCAATGGTGGATAGTTTTCGTTTTCTAAGTATTCAACGTCGGCACCGGCTTCTCTCAGTGCAGTCACTAAGTGACCAATTGGACGCTCTTTCATACGTGGTTCACCAGTAAGAACGTATTCACCGCGACCTAAACAAAGTGCAGCAGCCAATGGACGCATTGCTGTACCCGCGTTACCTAAGAAAAGCTCTAGGGCTTTGTCACTTGAAAATGCACCACCAACACCTGTCACTTCACAAACTGTTTTGTCTGCAGACAACTGATAATCAACACCTAACTGTGTTAATGCATTCAACATATGACGAATGTCATCACTGTCTAGTAAGTTTGTTAGGCGAGTTGTTCCCGTTGAAAGTGCAGCCAAAAGAAGCGCACGATTAGAAACACTTTTTGAGCCAGGTAGGTTAACTTCCCCGCTCACTTTCTGAATTGGTTGTAACGTAAGGCTTTCCATTAGTTCTTATAGTCCTTGTACCACCCGAAGTCACTGGCGCGTATTTATTTTCGGGTGATGAATAATTCTTCGTACTTGCAGACTAACGAACTTTTCCAACGAACTCCAGAGCTAATCCCCTCGATAAAGGCGATTAATTAGCCAACCAAACACATTTGCATACTAGTACGCTAGATCAACTCGAACGCCATCCGAGAAATAGAGAATCCGCACATCATCACCTCTATTGAACAACATCGAATTGTCAACGTCTTGAATGATGTTAACCAGATTGTCATCCTTGGTTTTAACCAATAATTCAACGAGTTTATATTCCACCCGATATTGCGTATTGCCGCGATTACGAGCGATCCCCGCCCCCGCTACAGCACCAACCGCCGTTGCGACTTCTTTACCTGTGCCGCCACCAAACTGATTACCAACCAAACCACCAATTGCCGCACCCAACAAGGTTTCCCAACCATTCGCTTTCGACTCTACGATCTCCTGTTGGGTAATGTACCTGACCGTATCAACCTCACCGTAAACGACCTCATTCACTGGTCTGGCTTGGTTTCTGTTGTAAGCTGCATTTGCCAACATGGGCAAAACAAGTAAAATCCAAAGCAACTTCTTCATGGTAAAACTCCTAAAGACCTCTTGGTCAGTGATTAATCTGTAATGCGGTACTTATGACTATATACCTAACCGAACTTGATACTACTAGTATAGAGTTTCCTTCGCCCTTCGACGCGCTTGATGAACCCAACGGTCTACTCGCGTTCGGTGGTGATTTGTCACCCATACGAATTCTGAACGCTTATAGCCAAGGTATATTCCCATGGTATGGCCCAGGAGAGCCTATACTTTGGTGGAGCCCTGCACCGCGAGCGGTATTTAATCCTAAGACATTCGAACCATCAAAAAGTCTTAAAAAATTTCAAAGAAAGCATAATTACCGTGTCAGCATCAACCAAGCGACGGACAGAATAATTGGTTATTGCTCTTCACTGAGACCCAAAGAGGAAACGTGGTTAAACAATGACATGCAAGCAGCCTACCGTGAACTCGCTTCATTAGGGTTCTGCCACTCAGTTGAGGTTTGGCAAGATGACGAGCTGATTGGCGGGCTTTATGGGTTACAAAGAGGCCAAGTCTTTTGCGGTGAATCGATGTTCAGCCTGAAGACTAATGCCTCTAAAATTGCGCTATGGTACTTTTGTGAGCACTTTACACAATTCGGCGGACAACTCATTGATTGCCAAGTCATGAACCCACACTTGGAATCCTTGGGCGCTATCGAGGTTGATAGGGATGAATTCCTAAGTTCTCTTCGATTACTCAAAGAAACGTCCGTTAACGATGCATGTTTTAAAAAACAATGGCTAAAGGAAATGCCTTAATGAATCCAGATTTACAACAAATCAGAATTGGATTAACAGACAATCACGCTTGCAGTTACTTACCCCATCTCGAAGAAAGAGTGGCAGTCACGCTTGATGAACACATGCACACCGCAGATAACTATGAAGTTCTACTTGCGAATGGATTTCGCCGCAGTGGAACAACCATTTATAAACCACATTGCGATAATTGCTCATCGTGCCAAGCGATTCGACTGTCAATTCCCGAGGTCAAGTTTTCCAAGAGCCAACGACGAATACTCAACAAGGCCAAAGCGCTGCGTTGGGAGCTGAAAGATGAAATGGATGACAACTGGTTTGACTTGTATAGCCGCTATATAACCGCTCGCCACCGTTCAGGAACCATGTATCCACCGAAGAAAGAAGAGTTTCTGCATTTCTCTAAAAATGAATGGCTTGCTACAAAGTTCATGCACATCTATGATGAGGGGCAGTTAGTCGGCATTGCCGTTACAGACATCATGTCTCACTGTACGAGCGCGTTTTATACCTTCTTCGACCCTGATATCGACATTTCCATGGGAACTCTTGGCGTTCTATTCCAGATCCAACATGCCCAGAAAGAACAAAAACAATGGTTATATTTGGGTTATCAAATCGATGAATGCCCTGCGATGAACTATAAAGTACGATTTCAACGTCATCAAAGGCTAGTAAATCAGCGGTGGCGAGGGTAGAATACGCGACAACTTTACATATTTTGATTTTAACGGCACAATCAAGCCGTTGAAAACCGCCAAATTTCGAAAGAGGATTAGATGGCTAAAGAAGACGTAATCGAGATGCAAGGCACTGTCCTTGATACTCTACCAAACACAATGTTCCGTGTTGAGCTTGAAAACGGTCACGTAGTGACAGCACACATCTCTGGTAAAATGCGTAAGAACTACATCCGTATTCTTACTGGTGATAAAGTAACTGTTGAGATGACTCCATACGACCTTTCTAAAGGCCGCATCGTCTTCCGTGCTCGTTAATTTTTAATTACCGAATACGATAAGAAGCGGAGCCCTCAAGGCTCCGTTTTTTATCGCCTGAACTTTTTACCACTCCAACAACACCAACCTAGCATCTAGCATCTAGCATCTAGCATCTAGCATCTAGCATCTAGCATCTAGCATCTAGCATCTAGCATCTAGCAAGCATAAAAAAACGCACAACCGAAGTCATGCGTTTAATATCGTAATTAACTGTACCCAGTGCTCTTTATAAGCCGTTAGTGTTTAAGAAGTATGCCTAATGCATAACCTCTTCTTTCGCACCAACATAGATGAAATCCAGTTCGTCTTTTTTCAGAGATACTTTAACCGTACCGCCGTCAACCAAACTTCCGAACAGCAACTCATTAGCAAGAGGCTTTTTAAGCTTCTCTTGAATCACACGTCCCATCGGACGAGCGCCCATGGTCTTGTCATAGCCTCTTTCAGCTAACCAATGACGAGCATCCTCAGAAACCTCTAAAGATACACCACGAGCGTCCAGTTGGACCTGAAGCTCAACAATAAACTTATCAACAACTTGACTGATCACACTTGGATCAAGGCTGTTGAACCAGATGATATTATCAAGACGGTTACGGAACTCAGGAGTAAATACCTTCTTGATTTCACTCATTGCGTCTGGCGCATGATCTTGTTGGATCAAACCGATCGATTTCTTCTCGGTTTCTGCAACACCAGCGTTGGTCGTCATCACTAGGATCACATTGCGGAAATCTGCTTTGCGACCGTTGTTGTCGGTTAGCGTACCGTTGTCCATCACCTGTAATAACAAGTTAAAGATATCTGGGTGTGCCTTCTCGATCTCATCAAGTAGCACAACAGAGTGTGGGTTCTTGATAACAGCATCGGTTAGCAGACCACCTTGATCATAACCAACATAACCAGGAGGCGCACCGATCAAGCGGCTTACCGAGTGACGCTCACCGTACTCAGACATATCAAAGCGCAGAAGCTCAATACCCATCAATTTAGACAGTTGAACAGTCACCTCTGTTTTACCGACACCAGTAGGGCCAGCAAACAAGAATGAACCAACAGGTTTATTGTCTGCTCCCAACCCTGCACGAGTCAGCTTGATCGCTTCGCTCAATACATCGATCGCTGGGTCTTGTCCGAATACCAACATTTTCATGCGGTCATCCAGTTTCTGCAGCGTATCTTTGTCTGAAGACGATACTGACTTCTCAGGAATACGCGCCATTTTCGCAACCATTGACTCAATATCAGCCACGCTTACCGTTTTCTTACGACGACTTGCAGGCGCCAAACGACTACGAGCACCCGCTTCATCAATAACGTCAATCGCCTTATCTGGAAGGTGACGTTCATTAATATACTTAGCAGACAACTCCACAGCGGCACGTAACGCTTTGTTGGTGTAACGTACTTCGTGGTGAGCTTCGTATTTTGGCTTCAAGCCAATCAGAATTTTGGTTGTATCATCTAGCGATGGTTCAACAATATCGATTTTCTGGAAGCGACGAGATAAAGCACGCTCCTTCTCAAAAATACTGCTGTACTCTTGGTAAGTGGTTGAGCCAATACAACGTAATTTACCGCTGCTTAATAGCGGTTTAATTAGGTTTGCCGCATCCACCTGACCACCCGATGCTGCACCCGCACCAATAATGGTATGGATCTCATCGATGAACAGGATAGCGTCTTCTTCTTTCTCGAGTTGCTTCAGAATCGCTTTAAAGCGCTTCTCAAAGTCACCACGATATTTCGTTCCCGCAAGCAATGAACCAATATCCAAAGAGTAAATCACGCTGCTCTGAATAATTTCAGGGACTTGGCCTTCAACGATGCGCCATGCAAGACCTTCAGCGATAGCAGTTTTACCCACACCCGCCTCTCCCACTAATAGAGGGTTGTTCTTACGACGACGACACAGAACTTGAACGGTACGTTCTAGCTCTTTGTCACGACCGATGAGTGGGTCAATGTTACCTTGCTTCGCTACTTCGTTAAGGTTGGTCGCAAAATTTTCTAGACGATCTTCTGAGTTAGCTTCTTCGGCATTCTCTGCACCACCAAATGAATCAGGAGATGAACCGCTATCGCCTTCATTGCTGCCTTTGGTAATACCGTGTGAAATAAAATTCACTATGTCTAAGCGGCTGATGTCGTTTTTCTTAAGAAGATATGCCGCGTGAGATTCTTGCTCACTAAAAATAGCCACAAGTACATTTGCACCTGTTACTTCGCTGCGACCTGAAGATTGAACATGAAAAACAGCGCGCTGAAGTACTCGTTGAAAGCTCAGCGTGGGCTGGGTTTCACGAGTCTCGTCGCTTTCAGGGATGAGTGGGGTCGTTTGGTCGATAAAAATATCGAGCTCATTGCGAAGAGCATCGAGATCAGCCTGACAAGCTTGGAGCGCTTCCTTGGCCGCATCATTTTCTAATAATGCTAGTAGGAGGTGTTCGACAGTCATGAATTCATGTCGCTTGTCTCGCGCACGAGAAAATGCGCCATTTAAACTCGTCTCTAATTCTTTATTTAGCATAAGTACCTCCTAAGGGAACAACAGTGTTGTTCGAGCAATTTACACTTGCTCCATTGTACATAGTAGCGGGTGCTCATTTTCCTTTGAGTACATCGTTACCTGCGCTACCTTTGTTTCCGCTATTTCAGCACTGTATGTGCCACAAATAGCTTTACCTTCATAATGAACCTTGAGCATCACTTCCGTTGCTTTTTCGATATCTAGTGAGAAAAATCGCTCTAGGATCTCGATTACAAAGTCCATGGGCGTGTAGTCATCGTTATGTAATACAACGTTATACATTGCCGGTGGCTTTACTTTCGTTCTCTCTTTCTCCAGTAAATCTGAGCCTGGAGATGCCCATTCAAAGTTTCGGCTCATATTAGCTTTGCTAAGGGTTATTTTTCGGAAGTCGTGAATGTTTAGTTAACTCAAATTTACCACATTCACGCATTACGGTGTACTAAGAAACTGCACCAAGAAACAGTACCAAAAAATATTCCTCTATACTGAGCCTAATCCACCATTTCCATCGCTGCAAATAAAAGATCTCGATTAACAGGATTAACATATGTGATTGATTAAAAAGACACCACAACTATTGATGGTGACGATAAGATCGTCGTTAAGTTACTATTTAGTTAATAGTATGTCGTCAATCTCGAATGTGATTTGTTATTAAAATTGATCATTTTTATACCAATTTGCTATTGACTGTACTCAATCATTAGCTACATTGGAGCTAAAAGGTTTTTCTGATACAACTTCGTAACACGATTCTAAACCTAGTAATAAGCGTTAAAAATTTATAATAAGGAATAATTACGCAGGGTAGCGTTAATTTCCGTAAGCAATGTATGAGATTCAAGCTATCAGCTGAAATTGTTTAGTTGATAGGAATAATATCAATCGAACTTACATTGATTTGATATAACAACGTTAGTAACAAAATGCATGAGGGATGTATAGCATGGCTACAGGTACAGTAAAATGGTTTAACAATGCCAAAGGGTTTGGCTTTATTTGTCCAGAAGGTGAAGATGGCGATATTTTCGCGCACTACTCCACAATACAAATGGAAGGTTATCGAACCTTAAAGGCAGGTCAACAGGTCGATTATGAAGTAGAAAGTGGACCTAAAGGCTCCCATGCTAGCTCCGTTGTTCCTGTAGAAGGCAGCGCCGTAAAATAGGCGATTGCCAAACATGTAGACCTCTATCAGTCTTATTAAACGACTGTCAGGTAAGCAGAACATTGAAACCGCTCATTTGATACCTGTAATACAGGCTTAAATGGGCGGTTTTTCGATCTGAGAGCTAAAAGCTATTCACAGTACAATTTGTCCAAGAGTTCCCTTTAGCTAGGTCTAGGAAGCATTATGAATAAAAAAAGACGCTTTAACGTTATCGTTAAAGCGTCTTTCGTTTTGACTTAACTGCCAGACCAAGCAACTCGTTAGTAATTCATGTTCATGACTTACTAACGATGAGTCCAATCACTATGCGTCAATAAATGCGTTTAGCGTTGAGCTTGGGCGCATTAGTGATGAAACCAATGCATCATCAAGTAGGTAATAACCACCTAAGTCGCCAGCTGGACCTTGAGCGTTATTCAGCTCAGCAACAATAGCTTCTTCACTTTCAGCCAATTGAGTTGCAACACCTGCGAACTCAGCAGCAAGGTCAGCATCAACAGTTTGCTCAGCCAGCGCTTTCGCCCAGTATGCTGCAAGGTAGTAGTGGCTACCACGGTTATCAAGCTCACCCACTCGACGTGAAGGAGACTTGTTGTTATCTAGGAATTCACCCGTCGCTTTATCAAGCGCGTCAGCGAGAACTTGTGCCTTAGCATTCCCCGTTACTACGCTTAGGTGCTCTAGAGATGCCGCTAGTGCCAAGAACTCACCAAGAGAGTCCCAACGGAGGTGGTTTTCTTTCTCTACTTGTTGAACATGCTTAGGCGCAGAACCGCCAGCACCTGTTTCAAACAGGCCGCCACCGTTCATAAGTGGAACAATCGATAGCATTTTAGCTGACGTACCAAGCTCTAGAATCGGGAACAAATCCGTTAGGTAATCACGTAATACGTTACCTGTAACCGAAATAGTATCTAGGCCTTCTTTGATACGAACCAGTGAGTACTGAGTTGCTTCTAAAGGAGCAAGGATCTTAATTTCAAGACCATCGGTATCATATTCAGGAAGGTAAGCGTCAACTTTCTTAATAAGCTGAGCATCATGCGCACGAGACGCGTCTAGCCAGAATATTGCTGGAACACCCGAAGCACGAGCACGAGTTACCGCTAGCTTAACCCAGTCTTGAATTGGTGCATCTTTAACCTGACACATACGGAAGATATCGCCTTCCTCTACGTCTTGCTCTAGAAGCACAGCGCCTGAAGCGTCAACAACTTGAACCTGACCAGCAGCTTCAAGGATAAAAGTCTTATCGTGAGAACCGTACTCTTCCGCTTTTTGAGCCATCAAGCCAACGTTTGGTACACTACCCATTGTTGTTGGATCGAAAGCGCCGTTCTCTTTGCAGAAATCAATAACTGCTTGGTAGATGCTTGCGTAGCTGCGATCAGGGATCATAGCTTTCGTGTCTTTCTGCTTACCTTCTGGATCCCACATTTGACCTGAAGAACGCAGCATTGCAGGCATAGATGCATCAACAATGATGTCGCTTGGAACGTGTAGGTTAGTAATGCCGCGATCCGAATCAACCATAGCTAGTGGCGGTTGAGTCTCGTATACCGCTTGTAGGTCAGCTTCAATCGCTTCTTTCTGCTCTTGAGGAAGCGCAGCAATTTTTGCGTATACATCGCCGATGCCGTTGTTTACATCAACACCAAGCTCTTCGAATAGCTCACCGTGTTTAGCGAATACGTCTTTGTAGTAAACCTTAACCGCATGACCAAAGATCACTGGGTCAGATACTTTCATCATCGTCGCTTTCATGTGAAGAGAAAGCAGTACACCTTGCTCTTTAGCTGATGCAATCTCTTTCTCGAAGAACGCAACCAAAGCAGCTTTGTTCATCACTGACGCATCAATGATCTCTTTATCTTGCAATGCAAAAGCGGGCTTCAGAGTTTTCTTCGCACCATCTTTACCAACGAATTCAATGCTAACTTCTGTAGCACCTTCAATTGTTACTGACTTTTCGCTGCCGAAGAAGTCTTTGTCGTCCATACTTGAAACGTGCGACTTAGAATCCGCAGACCAAGCACCCATTGAGTGTGGGTTCTTCTTCGCGTAGTTTTTAACAGAAAGTGGAGCGCGGCGATCCGAGTTACCTTCACGTAACACAGGGTTTACAGCACTGCCTTTGATTTTATCGTAAGTCGCTTTAACGGCTTTCTCTTCGTCAGTGTTTGCTTCTTCTGGGTAATTAGGAAGTGCGTAACCTTTTGACTGAAGCTCTTTGATTGTTGCTTGAAGTTGAGGAACAGATGCAGAGATGTTTGGAAGCTTGATGATGTTCGCTTCTGGTGTCTTAGCCAATTCACCAAGTTCTGCTAATGCATCACCAATACGTTGCTCTTCGTTCAGGTAGTCAGGGAAGTTGGCAATAATGCGCCCTGCAAGTGAAATGTCGCGAGTATCAACGTTAATACCAGAAGAAGCCGTAAAAGATTGAATGATAGGCAGCAGAGAGTAAGTTGCTAGCGCCGGAGCTTCGTCAGTAATGGTATAGATGATCGTTGGTTTTTCAGTAGGCATGAAATTTCCCTATAGTTCTTACAAGCTCACTTAAAGCAGTGAGAGTGTTATAAATTGACCAGTAAGCCACTCTGAGAGTGAAAACTGCTTACTCGATAGTCGTACTCTATCTTATTTTTCATGCAATCTTGATGACAGCATGAGCCAAATCCGTGAGTGCATTGTTTTAATAAAAGAGCCAGTTATAATAAAACACGAAGGTATAATTAAACAAATCAGGCTTAAGAGTCCATCAACTTGTTCTATTTTGTGTCTTTTAGGCGCGCAAATGATAGCTCAATTCCGTTTCTATGAAAACTTTTCAGCACACTTCGTTTACATTTTTGCAAGGTAGTTAACATGTCTACTCGCTCACGCAGCGCATCTCGTTCAGACAAACCGGCTCGTTCTGGTACCACATTAAAACAAAGCGGTAATAGACAGAATCAACACAGTGGCAAAAATGACACTGGCAGTTCACACAAAAAACCGCACTCCAGCAAACACCGATATAAAGGCAAAACTACCAACGCAAAGCCTAAGGTAGCACCCGAAGATCGCAAAGTGATTCTATTCAACAAACCTTTTGATACTCTCAGCCAGTTCACTGATGGCGAAGGTAGAAAAACGCTAGCGGATTTTATTCCCGTAAAAGATGTTTATGCTGCAGGTCGACTTGATCGTGATAGCGAAGGGTTAATGGTCTTGACCAATGATGGCATCTTTCAAGCTAAGTTGACTCAGCCGAACTCAAAATCGACCAAGACTTACTGGGTACAGGTTGAAGGTGCGCCTTCTGAGAAAGATTTAGATAAATTGAGAAAAGGTGTTGAGCTAAAAGATGGTATGACATTACCTGCAGAAGTAGAAGTGATGCAAGAACCTCAGGTTTGGGAAAGAACTCCTCCTGTGCGCTTCAGAGCGGCGATACCAACAACATGGTTAGCGATTACCATCATCGAAGGACGTAACCGTCAGGTAAGACGAATGACGGCAAACATAGGCTTCCCTACCCTGCGTCTAATCCGCTACTCAATGGGCAATATGAACGTGGGTCAGCTTCAGCCAGGTGAATGGAAAGAGATTTAGCTCTTACTGATACAGAAAAAGTATCGATACAGAAAAAGTACCAATATAGCAAAAGCGAGACTCTTATTAGTCTCGCTTTTTTGTAGATGAAGATTGATTACTCTTGGTCAATCATCCATTTACGGAATTCTTTGCGTTCTTGCTTAGAAGCTTTGATATACCAAGCCTGCAATTGCTCAACATTCTGAGTCTCAGCCAGTTTCACTGGTTTCTGAGCTTTGCCGCTTGTCTGTGCTGTCGTATTGTCTACCACAGAAGCCAATACCACAGCTTCCGCTGGTTTATCAAGTAACACGCCATCTTTAAAATAGACTGCCTTACTTGCATTATGCTCAGCTAGTCGAGACTCTAGACCGCCAAACGGTGCAAAACCGGGCTTACGTTCAATGACATCCTGTTGATATTTAATGGCGACATCATCCTGCAAAACGACCCATGATGGATTCACAGCTTCAAAGATCTTCTCAGCTTCCATATAGCTACGTACTTTTGGAGACTTAATTTCAACCTCTTCACCAGTAACATCAAAATTCAATACATAAGGTGCCGAAGAATAAACACCGCTGTTACCAAACTTTTTATCAAAGCGAACTAAAACCTGGTTAAAACCCTCATTAATTTGGTTTTCACTGATTTTATTTTGAGCAGCTTGACCATTAATGTACAGAATTGATACGCCTTTCTGAGGCGTTAGGGTTGCCGCACTTACACTGCCAATAACGCTTGTAAGTAAGCCCAAAGCTAACAATACTTTCTTCATCATGTCTCTCTTTAAAATCTAATAAACTACTCTTTATCCTAACAAAAAAGCCACCCTAAGGTGGCTTTTTTTCTAAAACTCGATTACGAGGTCATTAGAATGATGCTTCAACACCAATTGCTAGACCAGTATCTGTTTTGTAGTACTTTTCACCTTTGTCATTAAGACGTTTTGAATCGTAATCGATACCACCAACTTCCGCGTACACTTTAGTGTTTGGTGCGATTGCGTAAGTAGAGTTTACGAACCAACGATCTTCTTCTTTAACTTTATCGTCGTGGTCACCGATTGAGTAACCAGTGTTGAAGCCCCAAAGGCCCATAGTGTAACCAGCAGCAAATGCGATTGTTGAGTTGTCGTCATTCGCTTTGTCAGAACTTACACCGTAGTATGCTGTAGATAGGTAAACGTTTTCGATACCAGAGAATACTAGCTCAGCACCGTAACCTTGGTGGTCATATTTTGTGCTGTCATCTTGCTTAAGGTTAGCAACGAAAGCAGAAACGTCGAAATCAGTAAAACGGTAACCCATACGCGCATCAAAGTACTCAACGTCTGAACCTTTAGTTTCAGCATTCTTTGAACCGTCAATTTTATCTTGAACAAAACCAAGTGTAGCGTATAGAGCGCCATTATCGAAGTCGTAACGAACAGCTTCGTCAGCACATTCTTTAGTTTCGTTGTCTAGAAGTTTAGAGATGCCGTAAGCTTCATCTTTACCGATACCTAGATCATCAACAGCAGTACATAGGCGACCAAACTTAATTGAACCTAGAGTGTTGTGGTAAGCTGCAACGTATGTATCACCGTTACGAGTTTTTTCAGCATTTGCGTTATCAGAACCGTTAAATTCCCAGTAAGCGCCAACTTTCCACTCGTCGTTTACCATGTACTTAATATCAAAACCGAAGTCAGCATCTTCGATTTTTTGTTCCATTGAAGAACCTTTTTTGTACTCGTTGCTGTATACAACTTCGATGTCACCTTTAAGGTTAACAGAAACGCCGTCTTGGTTGTAAATTTCGATTGCTGCGTTTGCAGAACCAGCTGCTGTCATAACTGCTAGAGCTAATAGAGTCTTTTTCATAATAAATCCACTGCCTTTTCTAAAAATGGGAGATCCTTGCCCGGTTCCCTTTTATTTTTTATGACTGGTCATTACTACTCTTTGGTAGTTAATCACCGCCACTAAATTTCGTGGTCTAGATTGCAAAAGATTATCCTGCGTGTCAAATAAACTAAAAACAAACCTAAAAAAAACAAAAATACATAAAAATCATAGGTTTACATTTTTTTTCATCATTTTACGAGCAACTTACCCTTAAATTTAAAGGGAAATATAATAGCCCAAATAAAGAACAACTCAGTATAATACTCCACCAATTTAGGTTTAAATCGTAATTAACAGAACTTAACGCCTGCATCGTGCGATTTTTTAATATATATATTTCGTAACATAAATAAAATCGTTAAGTTCCTGAAGGTTCAGTTTTTTTTTGTGAACGAGATCTACCTTTGATTCAAAAGCAAGCTATTTTGCGGTAAATGTACCGACTAGTGATATGTGCTACTATCCTCGCTCCGTTACGTAGGTCACAGTATGCTAACTACTAAAATTCAAAATTCTATACGCACCAGTTATCAAAACCTCCAAGATCAGTTGGATAACTTTGTACCTCGACGTGCTCAAAATTACCTTGTTGCAGAAATAGCGAAGACACTTTGTGGTCAATACCACAAAAGTAATCGCATGATTGTTGCTGAAGCAGGTACCGGGATCGGGAAGTCACTGGCTTATTTAATGGCAACAATTCCTGTCGCCGTGCTCAACAATCGTAAAATCGTCATTTCAACAGCGACCGTTGCGCTACAAGAACAACTCGTCAATAAAGATCTCCCTCTATATAGACGACTTACTGATAGAGAGTTTTCTTTCATCTTAGCGAAAGGAAGGCAGCGTTATTGTTGTACAGAGAAGTTGGCCGCTGCGTGTGGGGTTGATGGTGGTCAAATGGCGATGTTCGAGTCCAAACCAAAAAAGAAAGACATCGAGCAACTGCAAACCATGTACCGCAGCCTCACCCAAGGTAAATGGGATGGTGACCGTGATTCGTGGCCAAAACCTATCGACAACATGATTTGGCAGATGATTGTCAGTGATAAGCACAGCTGTAACAACAGTATGCCTACGCACAGAGACTGCCCTTTCCAAAAAGCGCGCTCAGAGCTAGATAAAGCCGACGTGATTATCGCCAACCACAGTTTAGTGATGGCTGATGCGGACCTAGGCGGCGGTGTGATACTGCCAGAACCAGAAAATAGCATCTATATATTTGATGAAGCTCACCACTTGCCACACGTAGCGAGAGATCACTCCTCTGCTGCCGCAAGCTTAAAAGGTGCTGCCTCTTGGTTAGAGCGTTTGAATCAATCGATCACTAAGCTTTCGGGGCTAGCAGACGAGAAACGTGTTCATCGATTTAGAAATGAGTTGCAAGACTCAGTACAACAACTGATCCCGACTCTGACTAAAATGAGCAAACAGTTTGACGCTAGCCACTTCGAAGATGGCTTGTATCGCTTCGAGCATGGTGACTTACCTGAATGGTTAGAAAGCGAATCGAAAGATCTCAAACAATTAACGCAAAAGGCGAGCCAAGCCGTAGCAAAAATTGCAGACTTGATTGCAGAACGAGTTAAAGACGGAGAGCTTTCAGCAAAGCTTGCAGAGCCTGCGCTTGCCGAAATTGGCTTTTATATACAAAGAACAGAAAACCTTGCTCAAGTTTGGCGATTAATGGCTGAACCTAAGAGAGAAAAAGGGGCGCCTTTGGCTCGTTGGCTTGAATTAAGCAAAGAAAGCGAGGGAGACTTTGTTGTTAATGTCTCACCATTAGAAGTCGGTTGGCAACTGGACCAACAGATTTGGAGTCGTTGTGTTGGTGCAGTGTTAGTATCTGCGACCATGAGAGCACTCAACTCTTTCAGCTTTTTTTGTCATCAATCAGGTATCAGTCAAAAAGCAGAAGATGGCGTACAATTTCTTGCTTTGGCATCGCCGTTTGATTATCAGAACCAAGCGGAGTTAATCGTGCCAGCAATGAAGTACGAGCCTCAAGCTCCTCAGTTTACCGAATATCTTATTGAAATTTTGCCTAAGGTAATAGAAGACAACAAAGCCAATCTCATTCTATTCTCTTCTTATTGGCAAATGAACCAAGTGGCCGAAGCTTTGGCAACAGATTTCGTTAAAAAGTCGTGGGCGTTACAGGTTCAGGGGGATACCTCACGAACTGAAATCCTAAAAAAACATAAAAAGCTCATAGACCAAGGTAAAACCAGCGTTCTTTTTGGAACGGGTAGCTTTTCTGAAGGTCTTGATCTGCCTGGCGAGCTGCTTGAAAACCTTGTTATTACCAAGATTCCTTTTGGTGTTCCTACCTCACCTGTAGAGCGGGCACATTCAGAATATATTGAATCTCGTGGCGGTAATCCTTTTATGCAGATTACTGTTCCAGAAGCGAGTAAAAAGCTTATTCAATCTGTGGGTAGATTGCTGCGTAAAGAACGAGATTCTGGTAAAGTCACGATCCTTGATAGACGCATAGTCACGAAGCGATACGGAAAGTCCCTACTCGATTCGCTACCGCCTTTTAAAAGAACAATAAAATACTAATTTTCCTACCCTCGTGGTAGTTATGGGCCTGCCATCGCTAGGCCCTTGCATTCACAACCCAGCATGACTAATCCCTCGATTCTTCATGTGGCTGCCCGAACAGCCGATAACGAGAACACTAGCTATTTATGGAAATGATTGAGCCAACCATGTTGGTCATACTTGCCTTGGTTGCATTTGCTGCAGGCTTTATTGATGCTGTCGCCGGTGGCGGAGGAATGTTAACTGTACCAGCTTTGCTATCGCTTGGTTTACCACCACACATTGCACTCGGTACTAATAAGCTGGCCGCAACATTCGCCTCATCAACAGCCGCTTTTACTTACTATCGCAAGAAGCTGTTCAAACCTGAATGTTGGGTCAATGCTTTCATATCTACTTTAATAGGTGCAACAATCGGCACCCTGACTGTTGATGCCATAAGCACAGAGTGGTTAGAGAAGGTATTACCGCTAGTCATTCTTGCAGCAGCGGTCTATACCATTTTTCATAAGACTCCAGATGTGAGCCATAATGTGTCTCCTAAACCGTGCCC
Organism: Vibrio sp. 10N.222.49.A3; assembly: GCF_041475145.1. Lineage (NCBI taxonomy): Bacteria > Pseudomonadati > Pseudomonadota > Gammaproteobacteria > Vibrionales > Vibrionaceae > Vibrio > Vibrio sp. 10N.222.49.A3. The sequence goes on along the minus strand of NZ_JBFRVM010000085.1, from coordinate 41,766 downwards.
GGTACTCAAGAGAAAGCAAAAGTACCAAGGATTCATTCTCGGCTTTTATGATGGTGTTGCAGGCCCAGGAACCGGCGCTTTTTGGACTGTGAGCTCGATGGCGCTTTATCGTCTTAATATCTTACTTGCTTCTGGTCTATCTAAAGCCATGAACTTTACCAGTAACTTTACGTCTTTGGTGACCTTCGCAATTCTTGGTCATATTGATTGGGTTCTTGGTTTAACTATGGGTCTTTGTTTGATGGCTGGAGCATTTGTTGGGGCACATTCTGCTATTCGTTTCGGTGCTACATTTATACGACCTGTTTTTGTTACTGTTGTAAGCGTACTTGCGATTAAGCTGGCTTACGAAGCTTGGTTTGTAACCTTATAGCCCAGTCGCCCAAGGTAAGTAAAATGAATCATTTCTCTAAATTAAAAAGCGTCATTGATACCTTAATTGGCCATTGCTCGCAGGTTGATAAATCTCGAGGGGCTTATCATCAAGCCTTGTTCGATAGAACCTTGTTTAAGTGCAGCTCTTCTATTTTACTGCCCTACGCACTCGAAACTCAGGCAACGTACAACACTATTGTTCGAGAACAAGCGACAAACCAACTTACGGCTTCTCGGGCCAACTACCTGACAGAAAAACTCACTAATCAGATAGCTGCAATCCAAAGAGAACTAGCCAACCATGATTTAAGGTTAGATCGAAAAAGTAAGTCAGGAAAAAACCTTAACGACCTATACAACGAACTCGCTCAGCATCAAGATTGGCAAAAGCGACTGGTCGATTTAGTACGAGTACGCAAGTTAGCGTTTGATTCTGCGCCTCGCCACAGTAAGAAAAAAGCGGACGAGGCTTGGCAATTAGCAAAAGAACGATTAGAACGCTGCGAAGACTCCATGAAAAATATTGAAAGACTGATCAACTTAGAGAACCCTAAGCGAAATGAGCACTGATAACCCATCATCACCACTGGATAACGCCCCAGAAGAAGTTAAGTTAGCTGTCGACCTTATCTATCTGCTCGAAAGCAACGAAATCGACCCAAAGGTTGCGTTAGAAGCAATTAAGATTGTCCAACAAGATTTACAAGCCAAACTAGCATCTAGCATCTAGCATCTAGCATCTAGCATCTAGCATCTAGCATCTAGCATCTAGCATCTAGCATCTAGCATCTAGCATAAAAACATACAGGATTCACATGTACCAACTTAGCTTTTCTATGCCCGAGTTTCTTGAAAACTACTGGCATAAAAAACCAACCATCTTGAAAGGTGGCTTCCAAAATTTCATCGACCCAATTTCGCCGGAAGAACTTGCTGGTTTATCGATGGAAGAAGAAGTGGATTCTCGCTTTGTCTCTAACCTCAATAACCAATGGACTGCAGAACATGGTCCATTCTCAGAAGAGAAATTTGGCGAACTCACTGAAACACATTGGCAATTGATCGTTCAAGCGGCTAACCACTGGCATCAGGGTGCCAATCAGCTGACTGAAGCGTTCCAAGCGTTACCAAACTGGTTATTCGACGATCTAATGATCTGCTATTCAGCACCAGAAGGTGGCGTAGGCCCCCATATTGATCAATATGACGTATTCATCATTCAAGGCCAAGGTAAACGTCAGTGGAAGGTTGGCGCGAAAGATGTTGGCCAATACAAAGAGACCGTTCAAGCTTCTGCACTTCGTCAAATCGAAGGTTTTGACCCGATCATTGATGAAACTTTAGAGCCGGGCGATATCCTTTATATCCCACCAGGTTTCCCGCATGAAGGGAACACTTTAGAGCCGTCAATGAGCTACTCTATTGGCTATCGCTCCCCTAAAGAACAAGAGCTAATCAGCAACTTCGCCGATTTTGTACTTGCTCATGATATGGGTGACGTTCATCTTCACGATCCAGAATTCAAAACGCAAGATGGTTACGGCAAGATTCGTTCATCGGATTTAAGCAATCTAACTGACATGTTGAAATCTGCACTAGAGCAACCTGAAACCATCAGCGAATTCATGGGATGTTTGCTAAGCCAATCACGCCACCAGCTAGATATCGTCGCTCCTGAGCCATTATGGACAGAAGAAGAAATCGCCCAACACTTAGAGTCAGAAGGCGAGATCTGTCGAGTATCGGGGTTAAAGGCGCTATACCATGAGAATGAAAGCAACACAGCTTACATCAATGGGGAAGTCGTTAAAGTTGAACAGGCTGATTCTTCGCTACTAAACGTACTGTGTGATGATTCGGTAATTAACTCAACAACTAATCTTTCTCCTTCAGGTGTAACCGTCGTGACGGAATTGGTGAATAAAGGTTACTGGTTTATCGAAGACTAACATCGTTAATCGGTTTCGCGGATATCGCCAAGCCCTAGAGCCTTAGAGCCTTAGAGCCCAAGAAAAATAAAAGGGACAAATGAAATCTTCATTTGTCCCTTTTTCTATTCAATTGTTAACTAAGCTTAAAAGCTATACAGTGAACAACTAGGCTAAACCTTGAACTGATTAACCAATTTCTGCTGCTGTTGGGACAGTTGATCAATTTCGCTACCCACTTGTTCAGAAGCTGCGGCTTGATCCAAGATCTTCGCACTCAAATCACGGATATTAACGACACTTTGGTTCACTTCACCGGAAACCGATTGTTGCTCTTCTGCCGCTCTCACGATCTGGTTGTTCATATCACTGATCGCTTCTATAGAAGTAAAGATCGAACCCAGATCTTCGACCGCTTTTTGAACATGTAATGCCGTGTCGTTAGCGAGAATATTACCTTCTTGTATCGCTTCAACGACATCTTGAGTGCCCGCGTGGACCTTGTCGATCACCGCTCTGATTTCACCAACCGATGACTGTGTGCGACTTGCGAGGTTTCTTACCTCATCAGCAACGACGGCAAAACCTCGACCTTGCTCACCTGCACGAGCCGCTTCAATCGCCGCATTCAATGCCAGTAAGTTGGTTTGCTCAGAGATCCCTTCAATCACACTTAAGATCTCAGTGATGTTACCGTTATTTTTAGCCAACTCTTCAACAATAGGCACGGCGCTCGACATACGATCCACCAGCTTTCTCATCTCACCGGCAGAAAGTTCGATAACCTGTTGGCCTTGCTGAGCAGAACGATTCGCTTCACAAGCGGCATCAACGGCTACTTCAGCATTTTGTACCACTAAGCCCGAAGTCTGAGTCATCTCTTCTGCCGCGGTCGCCACAAGATCCACTTCTTTAAACTGAGACTCACTACTTTCACGAGTGCTTGATGCAGAGGCCTTCGCTTGGCTTGTCGTGCTCGCCACTTGCTCAGTGGTCTGAATCACCTCTTTAATGGTGTGTTGAAGCTTGTCTAAGAACAGGTTAAACCCTTGTGACAACTGACCAATTTCGTCTTGAGATTTCACTTCCAAGCGTTGCGTTAAATCACCTTCACCAGAAGCAATATCGTTCAGTCTCTCAACCACCTGTCGAATAGGCTTAACAATGGACAGTGAAGCAAAAGCGATGATCGCTAGACCGAAAAGAATAAAGCTAATACCCGCAATCACTTCAGTCTTAATACCTTCACTTAGCTTAGTACTAATAATGGCATCCAATTGATTCGCGTCAGCAACCACACTCTCTCTTGGAATCTCAAACAGCACACCCCAAGTTTGGTTAGCAGCGATAACAGGTGCAAATGCGAGTAACCACTCACCATTCTCACTCCATTGAGTCGTGACTTCACCACCAAAGATAAAGTCCGTCATAAGATCGCTACTTGTATTGTTGCTTTGAAAATTCGAACCAACCGCAATACTTTGATCATCAGAAGCGATAACGGAACCGTCTAAGCTAACGACGTAAACCGCGCCTGCACCTTCAAACAAGCTTTGATCCGATTGAGTGACAACATTGGTTAAACCATCGAGCCTTAAGTCGATGCCCAAGAAACCAATCGCCACATCATCAACGATGATAGGCACCGAAATCGAAGACGTAAGCAGTTCTTGACCACCGCTACTCACAACTCTTGGCGTACTAATACACGTTTGTCCAGATGACAAAGGACAGAAAAAGCGTTCGCTATTGCTGTTATCACTCAATGTTGATTCTGATAACACGTTTGGAAGAACATTCTCACCATTATCTGCGACCTTCCAATAAGGAGCAAAACGCCCTCTTTCATTCGAGCCGACATAATCCGCATCGACATAATTCGCATCTTCAGCATCAAGTAAATCGGGCTTGAAGACTAGGTAAGCCCCTTGAATAGAATCAAAGTTCAAAACGGAACGACGAACCATTTCATCTAACGCAGTACGAAGCTCTTCACTTGGGGTAAAGTTTTCGTCTGCGTTGTTCTTTAGAAACTGAGCACTAGAAGCCAACATTTCTGCTCGATAAATAGCTTCATCGACATAACGTTGAGTTTCCTGAGCATTAAGCTGAGAAACGGATGCCAACAACTGTTGAGTTTTGTTAATCACTGATTCTGAGCTTTGAGATTTTATGACCTGTTGATTGCTCGTCGCGTTGTAGATCGAGAAACCAATGAGAGACAGTGACGTAATGATTAAACAACAACCTGCTAAGAGGGTTATTTTCCACTGTACTGATAGAGAGCGCATTTAATATCCTTATTTAAGCCAAAAGACTTCCATAACCGTAACCATCACATTAGTAACAAACTGCTATGCACAATGTGAATGAGTTAGACGAATAGCTTAGCGGATAATTACAGCACAAATTACGTGCATATAAAACGAAAGTTTATAGAAATGTTAATAAATCGTGTATTTTGTCTGTTATTGCTTTGATTTCAATAGCTTTCAGCTTGTCAGACTTAGGCTTCTTTGTGCCTAAGCTTCCGGTCATGAATAACGCAAATTGCTTCAGAGCAGTTGCAACATTTCAAGGAAGCCTATGACTCCTTTTTATTTTATAACCTCAATAAATTCGGATTAGTTTTTATAATCCAAGCTATAGAATTTTATCTTGATCAACTTCACACTTTTTGGTTGCTAAGTAGACGCTCAATCTCTAATATCTCGCGCCTAGATTCCCAGGTTACTTTACTTATTTGGCTCTCCTTAATGGAACGCCAAGGCTTTTTACGTCCTAATTTTTGGAGAGATACGCAAATGTCCGCCACGTTTCCATTAGCGAAACTTACCTTTTTAATCGCTATCCTGACTGCCGTGGGTCAAATGACTCAAACGATGTACGTGCCTTCTATCGGTCATATGGCGGGTGAGTTCTTGGTTTCAGCATCTTCGCTTCAAGCTGTGATGGCGTGCTACCTGATCCCTTATGGTCTGTCGCAATTTGCATACGGTCCACTTTCTGATCGCCTAGGTCGCAAACCAATCATCGTCGTCGGTTTGTTCATCTACATCATCGGTACTTTGGTGGCATTGTTTGCTCACGAATATGAATGGTTTTTAGCAGGTAGCTTTATACAAGGTTTGGGCATCGGTTGTGGTGGTGCGATGTCTCGTACATTGACTCGCGACTGTTTTGAAGGCGCAGAACTGCACCGCGCAAACAGCTTAATTAGCATGTGTGTGATTTTCTCACCATTGATGGCTCCTGTATTAGGTGGGTACTTAACAGAAGCTTTCGGTTGGCGTTCTAGCTACTTGTTCCTGGCGCTGTTTGGTATCGCAGTGGTGATCACCATGATGACGAGCATGATGGAAACTCTGCCAAAAGAACGACGCAAACATGAATCGGTTGCCAACAGCTACAAATTCGTTCTATCTGACAAACGTTTTCAAGGTTTCTTATTGGTATTGGTCGCAACATTTGCAGGTGTAGCGGTATTTGAAGCTGCGGCAGGTGTATTGCTTGGCGGTGTACTTGGCTTGCCTGCAACCACAGTAAGCTTGTTGTTTGTATTACCTATTCCAGGTTACTTAGTCGGTGCTGGCCTATCTAGTTACATCGCACAACGTCGCTCTGAGCGTCGCGCACTGAATGTTGGACTAGTTGCTATCTTGGTAGGGTCTACCGTGGTGTTGATACCAGGTCTATTTGGTCAAACAACAGCATTAACTTTGATTGGTGGTGCTACGATTTACTTTTTGGGCGCTGGTATCTTATTCCCGGCGGCAACAACAGGGGCGCTTTCGCCATTCCCGTACCACGCAGGTACTGGAGGTGCGATTTTGGGTGGTATGCAAAACCTAGGTGCTGGCATCGCAACACTACTGGCCTCGTTCTTCCCAGCTCAAGACCAACTTCCGCTCGGTTGCTTGATGATTGCAATGTCATTCATCGCCATGCTTGGTTTACGTTGGGTTAATCGTAAACCTGACCATTCAAACGAAATGCCATTGGCTATCTAAAGTAAACTCTACCTCAGCTCAAACAACGAAGAGGGACAGACTAAAAAGTGTGTCCCTTTTTCATTGCACGTTTCCCCCAGCTCACATCTACCATCGATTCCATTAAACATTACTTTGATTTATTGAAAACAATAACAGACACTTACGCTGAAAGTACCAATCCAGAATCCAATTATAAATAACATCACTGGAAGAAAACTAACCACTAAAGGATGCTGGCATTAAAACGAGTAAGGTACACAATAGGATATACAGATGCGTTTCGCTTTAACCACATTAGCCGTATCGGCCGCACTTGTCGCCGGATGCAGCAACCAAGGAATAACAACCATGGACCACAACTCTCCATCGCAACTCATCGCACATCAAACCCAAGCTCCCGTAGCTAAGAAAGTCCCTCATGCAATGACGATTCATGGTAATACCCGAATCGATGATTATTACTGGATGCGTGATGATGAGCGCCAAGACCCAGAGATCTTGCAGCATCTTGAGCAAGAAAACCAGTACGCAGAGGCCGTGCTGAAACACACTGAAGCATCACAAGAACAGTTATTTGAAGAGATCAAAGGCCGAATCGCAAAAGACGACCATTCGGTTCCAGTTCGCAAAGGCAGCTACTACTACTCGAATGAAGTCACAGGTGACAACGAATACCCAGTTCACTTGCGTGAAAATGACTTTTTAGGTACAGACAAGCAAGTCATCTTAGATGTTAACGAACTAGCAAAAAACCATGAATTTTTCAGCATAGGTGGCTTAACGATCAGCCCAAGCGAAAACTTGTTGGCCTATGGCGAAGACACGCTGAGCCGCCGTATTTACACCATCAAGATTAAAGACCTCACGACAGGTGAATACCTAAAAGATGAAATTGAAGGTGCTTCGAGCACTATTGCATGGCAAAACGACAACCAAGCCTTTTACTACATCAAAAAAGATCCACAAACATTACTTGGTTATCAAGTTTACCGCCATGTGTTAGGCACACCTCAAACAAGCGATGAGCTAATCTACGAAGAAGCCGATAGCGCTTATTACACCTCTTTAAGTAAAAGCAAAGATGGTGAACAGGTCTACATTTGGCACTCGAGTACAGAAACCAGCGGTGTTTCAGTCATAGATGCCAACAACCCAAACGCTAAAGCTGAAGCTTTCTACCCACGAGAAACGGGTATCGAGTACAGCATCGCTAAGCTAGGTGATTGGTACTACATCTACACCAACTACCAAGCGGTCAACTTCCGTTTAATGAAAGTCACTGCTAAAGAGATGCATGACCGCTCTAAATGGGTCGATGTCATTCCTGCTGACGAGAATACTCAGCTTGTTGACTTCGAGCTGTTTGATGACCATCTGGTTTACGAGCAACGTGCGAATGGCTTGTCTACAGTGAAAGTTCGTCAACTCTCAACAGGGAAAGAGTTCCCACTTGAATTTAACGACACTGCTTTTGCTGCTTACCTAACAAGTAACTATGAATTAGATAACTCAAAAGTTCGCGTCTATTACAGCAGCTTAACCACGCCAGGTACTTACTATGATTTCGACCTAAGTTCAGGAGAATCCGAAGTCATGAAACAAACACCTGTATTGGGTGATTTCGAAGCGGATAACTACCAATCAGAGCGAATTATGGTAACGGCTCGCGATGGTAAGCAAGTACCTGTGTCTTTGGTATATCGCAAAGACTTATTCAAGAGGGACGGCACTAACCCAATCTACCAATACGGCTATGGCTCTTACGGCCACACAATCGAACCAACCTTTGGATCGGCTCGCCTCAGCTTACTTGATCGCGGATTCGTTTATGCTATCGCACATATCCGTGGTTCAGAAATGCTTGGTCGCCCTTGGTATGAAGATGGCAAGAAACTGACCAAACAAAACACGTTCAACGACTTTATTGATGTCACTAAAGGGCTTGTTGAAGAAGGTTATGGTGCTAAAGATAAAGTATTTGCGGTAGGCGGGTCTGCTGGCGGCCTATTGATGGGCGCAATCATCAACCAAGCACCAGAACTTTATCGTGGTATTGGTGCACATGTTCCGTTTGTAGACGTGGTGACGACTATGCTTGATGAATCGATTCCTCTCACCACAAACGAGTATGACGAATGGGGCAACCCCAACGATAAAACCTACTACGATTACATGCTAGGTTACTCGCCATATGACAATGTGAAAGTTCAAAGCTACCCGAACATGTTGGTAACAACAGGCCTGCATGACTCACAAGTACAATACTTTGAACCCATGAAGTGGGTTGCGAAGCTGCGTGAGATGAAAACAGACAACAACGTGCTGCTGTTCAAAACCGATATGGAAGCCGGTCACGGTGGCGCTTCTGGTCGATTTAAGCGACTAAAAGAAGACGCACTTGAATACGCGTTCTTTTTAGACTTGCTAAAGACTCAGTAGATTCTGCGAAAAAGTGAGTATTCACACCATTTTGTCGCTATTAAGGGGCGACAAAATGGCGACAGAAATTATTAAGCATGGTTAAATACGATTAATCATGAAACCCGCCAAATCAGCAAGCCCTTGAAAAGCAAGCAATCACAAGGGTTTACGAGAGGTATAAAAACAAATGAAAGTAATCAGCTTCAACATCAATGGCCTTAGAGCCCGTCTTCATCAGCTTCAAGCTATTATCGATAAGCACCAACCTGATGTGATTGGTCTACAAGAGATCAAAGTGCACGATGAAGCCTTCCCACTAGCCGATGTTGAAGCTATGGGTTACAAGGTCTACTTCCACGGTCAAAAGGCTCACTACGGTGTGGCTATGCTTTGTAAGCAAGAGCCAATTTCGGTACAAAAAGGCTTTCCTACAGACAATGAAGACCATCAAAAGCGTATGATCATGGCGACGTTTGAAGATGAAAACGGTGAGAAGGTCACTGTACTAAATGGTTACTTCCCTCAAGGCGACAACATTAAGCATGAAACCAAATACCCGTACAAGCGCCAGTTCTACAAAGACTTAATGACGTACCTGAACGATTACCACAACAAAGATGAACAAGTGATCGTAATGGGCGACATTAATATCAGCCCTACCGATATTGATATCGGCATTGGTGAACCTAATGCGAAACGTTGGTTGAAAACCGGTAAATGTTCTTTCCAACCAGAAGAACGCGAATGGTTGAAAACATTGATGGATTGGGGCTTTGTGGACAGCTTCCGTTTACTACACCCTGAAGTGAACGATCAATACTCATGGTTTGATTACCGCTCAAAAGGCTTCGTGGACAACCGCGGCCTGCGCATTGATGTGGTACTTGCGACTCAGAAGCTTGCTGACAAGTGTACTGAAGCGGGCATCGACTACGAACTACGCGGCATCGAAAAACCGTCAGATCACGCGCCAATTTGGTCGACGTTTAAGTAGTTACTTTTAGGTAACAGAACTTAGCCATATCAAGTAGCTGGTAAATCGTGTTCACTAGGCTAACCAGAAGCGAATAACGAAAGAGAGGAGTTAATATCTCCTCTCTTTTTTCGTCGTGACTCTATCTGCCATATACCTAATTAAGCGGCCAAGCGGTCGTGCCGTCAACATCTAACGGCGTCTTAGCAAATTCATCTAAGCAATAGCCTTGATTAGACGATGCAAAATATGTCAAAGGCATGTTACTTAGACTAAGCGCTGTGACTTGTTGCTTCGCTTTATCACTGAAACTGAATCCCCACATATCTAAGTATTGCTTCATATCCCTTTCTGCTATGTAGCTTAATGCGATAAGCAACCAGTCATTGTTGGTGATGCCTTCGGCTTCCTGTTTGGTGTAATCTGAAAAGCCAATCGAGCCTTTACCGTTGTTCCAGAGAGTATCACTGGCTTTCAAGCGATTAAACTCGCGTTCAATCAAGTGTAAGCGCCCTAGTAAATGCCAACCTGAATTCAATACACCTTGCTGCTCAGTCAACATCATCATTTGAATGAACATACGAGCTCCCCAACTCCAACCCGTTTGATTTTGAGCCGCCATAAAAGCGTTTGGATCTGGTTGAGTTCGGCTCTGCTGTAACAATTGATACTGCCCTTTAAAGTCTAGGCTTTGGCAAGACGATACCTTTGCCGTGTCTTTGTAATACTTTGATTTACTGAAATACGAATAGTAGTTGGTTGTTGAGTGGCCTTCCCATCCAGAGAATCTAAAACGTCCTCTTTCCAGTCCATGACCAAGCTCGTGCAAATCACCATGCCCTAGAGGATGAAAAGACCAATAAGCATCGTAAGGGTTTCCTGAACAACCGTAACCACAAGTCGCTTGATCGGCATTCATGTGCTTTACAATATCAATGTTCGCAATTTCCCAGCCCTTTGCCTCTCCGTATTGGTGTATTTCAGCAATTTCATCAATTCCAGGCCCTTTGAAACCCGCAAGTGCATGAGGAAGGTTGTGTACGTAACGCTCTGTGGCGAGAGCCATATCATGCGGCTGTGCCCAATCAGAAGCTCCGATAGACTCTTTCATCTTGTCTAGTTTAGAGTGAACTTCAAATCCGGGAGTCACCAACTCAGCCCAGTCAAAGTTACCTTCTTCGAGCTGCGCGACAAAGCTATCGTTGTCCGCTTTACTTCGCCAAACAGGGTGTTGGGCAACATTTTCAAAACGCAGCTCTACATCGATATCGTTGGTATCAAAATGAACTTGTAATGTCCCGCCATAGGCAGAGGTCAGGTATATCGTTTCTCCATGTTTTACGGGGTAAGTTACCGAAGTCAAAAACTTCGGCCTTGCATAGCCGTCTTTACCCGAAAACTCATGAGTCGCACCGCTACGTAGTGTGTTAAGGGCAATCGACGTTGCCACTTTGTTATTATCTAATCGCGTCACTTTGATCGTCTTACCAGGTAAGGCATATACACCCGCCGCACGGAAGTTTTTCTTTGACTCTAAAGTAATAATCTTGGTGATGAGAGGGACATTCTTAAAGTTCTTGGTGCTGAAGTTCCCTAAACTCGGCTGTGCTGCGTTATGTTGTCGAGTGTTGTATGTCGCGTAATCACTGTAATACGACCGAAGAAAGTCGATTCTATCTGTTACGTCTTTACCCATTGGGTACTTAACGTCTTGTCGGTAGCGATCAGCAAGTAGCAGTAACAGCTTTTCATATTCGTAGTTCTTGGATGCAAAGAGATCAATTTTTTTGCTATCAAGCGTCGTTAGGTGTGAACGAATACTGTTCGCGGCCTTATAAAACTCTTCATCCATGTTGGACTCATCTGGGCAAGATTTGTCATCACATAAATTCAAGTCAACAGTGAAACTATCGAGTTTCAGGCGCTGTAAAAGTGCTTGTTGTTTGACGATATTATCTGGCATTCGATCAATCAGTTGCGTTGAATCCCAATTTGACAGCCCTAGCCTGCGCCAATAGTTATCACCAACATACGTCATATGCATTTCTGCAAATAGTGCGTTGCCTAAGTCCGTCATACCGCCATCAAGATGCAAGTACAGTACGGGAATCTTTTTGTTGAACGCCAAACGTAACCCCGTCATTACATCGTTAATTTCGTCACCATCATTTAACTTTTGAGACAAAATCAATAAATCAGGGTTGTTCGTTTCAATACATTGACTTAATTTGCTGCCGTCACAGGCGTTATCATCATTGATAACCATCGAAGGATTGATGTTGCTCGTTAGCCAGTTTCGCGTTGCTTTGTCATCAGGAAAATAATAAGACTGATCCATCTGAGCCAAGACAACATTCTTAGGTGAACTTGTGCCTGATGCCCAACCCACCAAGTTTTTCAACCACACTTCCATTTCTGCGTTGACTGAATCCGTTGAACGTTGCTTAGTTCGAAATGGGTTACTTGCTAACGCAGCGTAACGACTACCGCTCGATGTATAACCTGCAATACCAATCGCAAGCTCTTGGTCAGTATATCCACTCTGCATCGCTTTATTGGTTTGCAGGATGACATCGTTGAAGCCGTAAGTTGGTAAGATTATCGCGGCATCGTGTGTTGGATCCCAATGAAGATTGCGCAGCGGCGTGCCGTCTGAATTTTTAGACAGAGACTGTTTAATTTGACTGTAATCAGATTTGTATTGGGCAACGAGCGTTTGGCTGGCGTCAATAAACTCATTGGCATTAGATACAAGGGATGCATCTCCGGATTCAAGCGCTTTTTGTACCGCCGTTTTACTCGGAGGTTGAGCGGAATCACTAGAACCACCACATGCAGAAAGTAGTAGAGACGACGGCAAAATTAGACACAAAGATAAGATGTTTTTTTTCATTGTTATACGACACTCAAAAAAATTGGAGCAAGTGTATCTATGGGTTTAATGAAGTCAATTGATTCGACTAATGGGTTCGTAATTTATGGAGTGAATTTAACAAATACCACTTAAACTTATTAGAACCCGAACAATTGAATTGAAATTAAAAACGGCGCTACAAGAGCGCCGTTTATCTAAGAAAATCTGTATCGTAGAGTTAACTTAACGGTCTTAGGTAAGCAAGGAAACGCTTCTCTGCGAATTTGAAAATCGCAATGATGATAAACGTTAGCGCCATGTAGAATAGACCTGCAGTTAGGAAAGACTCGAATGGAGCGTAGTAACGAGAGTTGACCAAACGTGCAGCACCAGTTAGATCCATAATGGTTACGATACCTGCTACCGCTGAACCATGAAGCATAAAGATAACTTCGTTACTGTAAGCCGGTAATGCACGACGTAGAGCACTTGGCAAAATGATGCGGCGGTAAGTCTTTGGTGTGCTCATGCCGTACGCTTTCGCGGCTTCAACCTCACCTTTCGGTAAGCCATTAATAGCACCACGAATGATCTCTGCAGTATATGCTGATGTGTTCAGAATAAACGCAACTAAAGCACAGAACCACGCGTTTTCCCATAGTGTATCTTTTACTGGGAAGAATTGGTCCATACCGTAGTAAATCAGGTACAACTGCACCAATAACGGCGTACCACGGAAGAAATAAATGAACGACCAAGCCGGAGCGTTAATCAGCATATTTGGACTATTGCGAGCGATAGCTAATGGTATGGCTACGAATAAGCCAACAATCAAAGCGACACAAACCATCCAAGCCGTTGTCCACAAACCACCAAGGTAAATCGGCAGGCTTTCAATTATCAATGAAAAGTCCATAACTACCTCGCGTGGATACTGAATTTACGTTCAACCAACTTAAGTAAGCCCGTCGAAACACTGGTGAAGAATAAGAAGATGATTGCCACCGTCATATAGAAGGTAAATGGCATTTTGGTTGAACCCGCCGCCAGAGCGCTAACACGTACCATGTCTTCAAGGCCAATAATAGAAACCAGCGCGGTAGTTTTTAGTAAAACCAACCAGTTATTACCAAACCCCGGCAATGCGTGACGAATCATTTGCGGTAATAGAATACGACGGAATGCTAAGACAGGGCCCATGCCATAGGCCTTTGCCGCTTCCATCTCACCGCTGTCGACAGCCATTATCGCACCACGGAAGGTTTCTGCCATGTACGCGCCGAAGATGAATCCAATGGTTAAGACGCCAGCAATGAATGGGCTGACATCAATATAATCAGGTAGGTAAGCGGTCCATTCGTGGTTAGGGTCACTTGATGTGAACCACTCATTGAGCCACTCATTGATGGAATACAAACTGTTGTTTAAAAGGATTTGTCCACCAAAGAAAATTAGCATCATCAATACGAGATCGGGTATACCTCGAATAACGGTTGTGTAGAGGGTTGCAATTGCACGAGCCCAGCGATAAGGCGCGAGTTTAGCTAAGGCACCTAGCATACCAAGAACCATAGCTAAAATTAGCGACAGTAAGGCAACTTCGATTGTAAGCACCGCCCCTTTCAGGATCGACGCTTCATATCCTTGTAAATCAAACATAATGAATTCCAACAGAACTGCGAAAAAGTTGGTAAGACAGGGAGAGGTGAGCCTCTCCCTTAAGAAGTGACGCTAAAGATTACTTACCGTATACGTCGTAGTTGAAGTATTTAGCAGCGATATCTTGGTAGATGCCTTTTTCACGTAGTGAAAGGATTGCAGCATCTAATTGCTTAGTCAGATCTTTGTCTTGCTTACGTAGAGCAATACCAAAACCTTCACCGAACCACTTAGGATCAGTGAGTGATGGACCAACAAACTCGTAGTCTTCACCACCCGCTTTGTTTAGTACACCTTCTTCTAGAGCAGATGCATCACCCAGTACAGCAGCAACACGACCGTTAGCTAGATCAAGGTAAGCTTCGTCAAATGAACCGTAACGAACGATTTCTACTGTGTCGCCGTAGTTATCTGTTAGGTACTTGTCGTGAGTTGTTGCACGTTGAACGGCAATTTTTTGACCACTTAGATCATCAAAGTTAAGGCCTGCACCTTTTTTAGCGATGAACTTGTTCGGGATAAGTGCGTATTTACCTGTGAAATCGATCTTTTTCTTGCGTTCTTCCGTGATAGACATTGCCGCAATGATCGCATCATATTTACGAGCAAGCAGAGAAGGAATAATACCATCCCAATCTTGTGCAACGATCTTACACTTCACCTGCATTTCAGTACAAAGCGCGTTAGCCATATCGACATCGAAGCCTTTCAGCGAACCGTCAGCTTCTGTCCAGCTAAATGGAGGGTAAGCACCTTCAATACCGAAACGTACTGTTTTCCATTCTTTTGCTTGAGCTACGCCCGTTGCAGCAGTTGCAGCAAGTGCCGCGACTAATAACCACTTTTTCATATCCCTACTCCTGTGATTTAGGTTTTTATGTTTTGCTAATTTTAATATTGTGTTTGTTGTTACTTATTAACTTACTTGTTGTGTTTCATTGTTAACACTGTCGCCATTTACCTTAGCAACAGCATTTCAATTCTGATTAGTAAATCGATGAGATAAATTGTTGTAATCGCTCAGATTCAGGCTCAGTAAACAGTTTAGCTGGATCGCCCTGTTCTTCCACCAAGCCTTGATGTAAGAACATCACATGATTTGATACGTCACGAGCAAAAGCCATTTCATGTGTTACCACAAGCATGGTTCTTCCTTCTTCTGCTAGATCGCGCATTACACCAAGTACTTCCCCTACTAACTCAGGATCAAGTGCCGATGTTGGTTCATCAAATAGCATTACTTCAGGATCAACCGCTAACGCTCTTGCAATCGCCGCACGCTGTTGCTGTCCGCCAGATAAATGACCCGGGTAGTAATCTTTGCGTTCATATAGCCCTACTTTCTTCAGTAGCAGCTCAGCATTTTCAATCGCTTGTGCTTTAGGTACACCTAAGACGTGAACAGGCGCTTCGATAACATTTTCGAGAACGGTCAGATGAGACCACAGGTTGAAACCCTGAAAAACCATTGCTAAGCGAGAACGGATTCGCTGTACTTGTTTTTCATTGGCAGGAACAGAAACACCTTGGCGGTTGTTTTTCATTTGAATTAATTCACCATTAACCCAAATTTCGCCGGCGGCAGGTGTCTCTAAAAGGTTGATACATCTAAGGAAAGTACTTTTACCCGACCCTGAAGATCCGATAATCGATACTACATCGCCTTTATGCGCAGAAAGTGAAATTCCCTTTAAAACTTCATTTTGACCAAACGTTTTGTGTAAATCCTTTATGTCCAGCGCTGGTACATCTTTCATGCGCTTTCTCTCCCAAGTTTGTGAAAATGCAAGGTACTCCGACCTTTTCATGCGATACAAACTAGCACCACACGAAACAACATGCAACAAATTATTAACCTAATAACTGAGAATAAATAGCGATTAACTCTGACTTATTATGCAATGAACAGCGTTTTAGTCTCAATTTACTGAATGAAATGTATCAACAAGCTGTAATTACGACTCTGACATTGTTTAAATAAAGTTAATCAAAATGAGATTCTCGTAGCTTGATGCCTCACAAGAAAAACACGTTTTGTGAACTTAAAAACTGCGCTTCCGACAAAATCTAACACCCGCAGTAGTACACCAAACTCACTATACGAGAACGTCATTTAAAGGCCATTGAGTGGTTAAAACTTCATGGGCAACTAAGAGACCAGTTACTAATAGTGAAACCACTCAGTAAGTAAGAGGTATCCGGCTGATGCTTTGTAGAGCAAGGCATGAAGAAGATAGCTAACGTCAATTTGTGAAAACTAATTACACAATTCATCAACGGTACGTTAATGAATCGCTTCGTTTTGTAGCTTTCTTTCACATAAACTCATAAAGTGATCAAGATCAATCACCCAAAAGGGTAAGCTTGTTAGACTCAGCAGCAAAGAATAAGGCATTAAAAATGCCAAACATTTCTTTTAACTTAGCTGCATAAAGCACATCAAAACCGTGCAACATAATATTAATAAGTTATAACTAAGAAATAACGCAATTACGCGAAATTTTATAATTCAATTTTAGAATTACTAACATAAAAATATGAGGAATCTATGTCAGACGTTGTGAATAATGCGAACTCTGAAGTAGAAGAGAAAAGCTATAAAGAGCTACACCGCCCTGCTTCTGAATTTGAGAGCCGCTCAGATTACTTAGATCACGAACTTCAAATCATGAAGCCTCGTCGTTTTGGCCTAAACCTTCCAGGCCGTGATTTCCGTTTTGAACTTGAAGACCTTGTTCCTGCACTTGCTGGTACCATCGGTATCATCGCGATGTACTCTGCAGTAATGATGTCTTGGGCTGATGGCCTAACTCAAGCTTGGGATCACGTAAACCTAGGTAAAGACTTCGCGATTGAAGTTGCTCGTGTAGAAATGCTGATTCCTGCACTGCTGTTCTGTATCCTTGCTTCTGGTTTCTTCAACCCTAAAGCAAACCTTGCCGGTAACCACGGCCCAATGATTCCTCTTATTGGTACCATCGCTCTCGCTGGTGCTCACCCTCTTGCATTGGCTATCCTTATCGGTGTCTTCGGTCTAATCCTAAGTTTCCTAAAAGGCGGCTCCAAGCTGGTTAACCTGACTTCGGAAGGTACCGCTGGTGGCTTGCTCATTTTCTTAGGCCTAACGGGTACCATGAGCCAAATTAACTCGATTCAAGCATGGGCGGTTGGTCTTCAATCTTCTACTGTTGAAGCGGGCAGCATGGGTTACGTTGGTTTAATCGTTCTTGCTATTACTATTGCTATCTATGCTTTCTTAGCAAAAGTGAACAAGCGTTGGTTAGCTATCCCAGTTTGTGCATTCACAGGCCTTGCTATTGCATTAGCATTGGGCGCTGGTTTCGATATCGTATTCGAAACTGAAATGGGTATCCCAAACCTAAACCCAGTTTACTGGTGGGGTTCGACTTCTGAAGGTTGGATGCTTGGCTTGCCAAACGTTGAACACTTCATCGCTTCTCTACCATTTGCAATCCTAGCGGTAGCGATGTGGTCACCAGATTTCCTAGGTCACCGTATCTTCCAAGAACTAAACTACCCTAAAAAGTCTGAAAAAGTTCTGATGGACGTTGATGACACTATGACTATGTGTTCTGTGCGTCAAATGGTAGGTACAGCGGTTGGTGGTGGTAACATCACTTCTTCTTGGGGTACTTACATGATCCCAGCAGCAATCGCGAAACGTCCAATTCCTGGCGGCGCAATCTTGCTTGGTTCTCTATGTATTATTGTTGCGATTCTTGGTTTCCCAATGGACGTTGCAGTATGGCCACCAGTGATGCGTGTTGCGCTACTTGTAGGTGTATCTCTACCTCTACTTGAAGCGGGTATGCAAATGGTTAAGGATTCAAAGGATTCTCAAGCAGCTGGTATCTGTATCTTCGGTTCAGCGGTTGTTAACCCTGTATTAGCATGGGCTCTGACTATGCTTCTTGATAACAACGGTCTAATTGGTGATAAAGAGCGTGCGAAGCGTCTATCATTTGTAGACAAGATTGTAATCCCAGTTGGCGTTTTAGTTATCTGTTTAGTAGCAATGCTTGCAGTTGGTATGCTAGAAAGTCAGTATGGCCTAAAAGCTTGGCTATAATGCTCATTACTACACAAAAGTAGTATCGGGATTAAAAAAAAGTTTGGGTGGCAACCCCTGCCACTCAAATTTTTTCAACTTTTTTTGGCATTTATTGATTTAGTTTAAGGTTTACAGAAATTTTTTAGCGTAGTCTTGAATACATAGAGTAAAGACAACATATAAAAGGTAGTGACAATATATATAACCATATGACGCTCATATGCTCATATATATTGTTATTAATAAGAGTGTACTACCCTTACGAGGGGCGCTGGCTCAACAGTGTTAATGTACGTATTTTTTCTACTAAAAAGGTAGGTATGTCATGGCAGAGCAATTTGCTAAAGCTTGGGAAGATTTTGCTGCAGGTGAGTGGCAAAGCGAAGTAAACGTTCGTGATTTCATTCAAAAGAACTACACGCCATATGAAGGCGACGAGTCTTTCCTAGTTTCTGAGGGTACTGAAGCAACTAACAAGCTTTGGTCTTCGGTAATGGAAGGTATCAAACAGGAAAACGCAACTAAAGCACCTGTAGATTTCGATACTTCTGTTATCTCTACCATTACTGCTCACGATGCAGGTTACATTGAGAAAGATCTTGAGACTATCGTTGGTCTACAAACTGAGAAGCCACTAAAACGTGCAATCATCCCTAACGGTGGTGTACGTATGGTTGAAGGTTCTTGTAAAGCATACGGTGAAACTCTTGACCCAATGGTTTCAAAAATCTACTCAGAATACCGCAAAACACACAATGCTGGCGTTTTCGATATCTACACTCCTGATATCCTAAAATGTCGTAAGTCTGGTGTTCTGACTGGTCTTCCTGATGCTTACGGCCGTGGTCGTATCATTGGTGACTACCGTCGTGTTGCACTTTACGGTATCAACTTCCTAATGAAAGACAAAGCTGCTCAATTCGCTTCTCTACAAGAGCGTTTCGAGAACGGCGAAGATCTTGCTGCTACAATGCAATTGCGTGAAGAGATCTCTGAGCAACATCGTGCTCTAGGTCAAATCAAGCAAATGGCTGAGAAATACGGTTTCGATATCTCTGAGCCAGCTCAAACTGCTCAAGAAGCTATTCAGTGGACTTACTTCGGCTACCTAGCTGCGGTTAAATCTCAAAACGGTGCTGCAATGTCTCTAGGTCGTACTTCGACTTTCCTAGACATCTACATCGAGCGTGATATCGCTGCTGGCAAAATCACAGAAGACCAAGCACAAGAGATGATCGACCACTTCGTAATGAAGCTGCGTATGGTTCGTTTCCTACGTACTCCTGAGTACGATGAGCTATTCTCTGGCGACCCAATCTGGGCTACAGAGTCTATGGGTGGTATGGGTGTTGATGGTCGTACGCTAGTAACGCGTTCGAACTTCCGTTTCCTAAACTCTCTATACACTATGGGTCCTTCTCCAGAGCCAAACATCACTGTTCTTTGGTCTGAGCAACTACCTGACGGCTTCAAACGTTTCTGTGCGAAGGTATCTATCGATACTTCTTCTATCCAGTACGAAAATGATGACCTAATGCGTCCTGACCTTGAGTCTGATGATTACGCTATCGCTTGTTGTGTATCTCCAATGATCGTTGGTAAGCAAATGCAGTTCTTCGGTGCTCGTGCTAACCTTGCGAAAACAATGCTTTACGCAATCAACGGCGGTGTGGACGAAAAACTTAAGATGCAAGTTGGTCCTAAAGAAGCGCCAATGACTGACGCTGTTCTTGATTACGATAAAGTAATGGACCGTCTAGATCACTTCATGGACTGGTTAGCTAAGCAATACGTGACAGCTCTAAACAGCATTCACTTCATGCACGACAAGTACAGCTACGAAGCGTCTCTAATGGCTCTTCATGACCGCGACGTTCGTCGTACTATGGCTTGTGGTATCGCTGGTCTGTCTGTTGCTGCTGACTCACTGTCTGCAATCAAATTCGCGACTGTTAAACCAATCCGCGACGAAGATGGCATTGCAACTGACTTCGAAATCGAAGGCGATTACCCTAAATACGGTAACAACGACTCTCGTGTAGATGACATTGCTTGTGAACTAGTTTCTACGTTCATGAACAAGATCCGTAAGCTTAAGACTTACCGTGATTCAATCCCTACACAGTCAGTTCTTACTATCACGTCTAACGTGGTATACGGTAAGAAAACGGGTAACACTCCAGACGGTCGTCGTGCTGGCGCTCCTTTCGCTCCTGGTGCAAACCCAATGCACGGTCGTGATGAGAAAGGCGCTGTAGCTTCACTAACGTCTGTAGGTAAACTACCGTTTGCTGATGCTCAAGATGGTATCTCTTACACTTTCTCTATCGTGCCAAACGCACTAGGTAAAGAAGAAGATAGCCAACGTGCTAACCTTGCAGGCCTAATGGATGGTTACTTCCACCACGAAGCTGGCATTGAAGGTGGTCAACACCTTAACGTGAACGTTCTTAACCGTGAAACTCTAGAAGACGCAGTTAAGCACCCTGAGAAATACCCTCAGCTAACGATTCGTGTTTCTGGTTACGCTGTACGCTTTAACTCTCTGACTACAGAGCAGCAAGCTGACGTAATCGCACGTACATTTACTGAGTCTCTATAAGCTCACGCTCAATAGACAGTAAAAACTATTAGCCTCGCCAATGTGCGGGGCTTTTTTATATCTACTCTAAATCTCATCAATACCCCTCCCCCAAGAAAGATTAGATTGGCCACAAAAAGCACACTCGCATTCACTTTTTTTCTACAAACCGACTCAAACTACGGTACTATTTCTGTTCATCATTTTAGAGTAACCGCTACATGAAATTCCTTCGTTATTTACCACTGATTCTCCTCTCTTGTTCATCACTGGCATCTGAACGCTCTACGTTAACTTTTGCGTTAGACAACGATGGTATCTTTGGTGTCGATCAAGACTATACCAACGGTTTATTTCTGGGTTACACATCGTCAAGTATTACGCCATACGCTTGGGTAAAACCATTGAGCCTTTCCTATTGGGGCGCAAGCTCTTTAGATAAGTGGGAAATCACCATTGGTCACAAGATGTACACGCCTTCTGACATTGAATTAGAAAAACCATCAGCCAATGATCGTCCATACGCAGGTTACCTACATACAGAATTCAACTACATCAGCTTGAACCCACAACAAGCCCAGCGTTTTAACATCACGTTTGGTACTACAGGCGAGCGAGCACTTTCCGAAGACGCTCAAAAACTGGTTCACTCAATCACTAAATCAGACGAACCTATGGGTTGGAAGTATCAAGTTGATGATGAGTACGCAGGTAGCCTTGGTTACTTAAGTCATTTCAACCTAATGCGTAATCAAGCATTAGCGAATACTGACTTCGAGATATCTAACGTATCAGAGATCAACGTTGGTAATTTTAGAAGCGACATTTCTACTGGGTTTATGTTCCGTTGGGGTACTGACTTGGGCGGCAACTTTGGCGCAGCGAACATCAGCACAGAAAACCCATTCAAAGCAAGCATGATAGGTGCTTCAAATACAGGTTGGTTTACTTACGCAGGTCTTGAAGGGCGTTACCGATTTAATGACCTGACTGTCGAAGGGGATCGTTCCGGTGTTAATGATTATGCAAAGAAAAATGACAAAGATCCTGCGATCTACGATGTCACTTTAGAGAACATTCAAGCGACAGCGATACTTGGTGTTGCTTGGTATAACCAATACGTTGGTGCATCTTTCGCACTTACCGCAAAAACACCCGATTACCAAGAAGCAACAAAGTCAGTGTACGGTACTGGTGGCATCACTATGTTTGCTTTCTTCTAGCCATAGAAAAGGCTTTCACCGCCTGCTTTTCAAGTTAAATAAAGGCAATCATCTTCACAGGTGATTGCCTTTATTTTTAAAGACCTAGTTACCATTTGACCCTATTTTATGTACCGTTTTTGTAATAAAATAAACGGTATAAATTCCTATACGAGAATAGCTCATGTCTACAACTGGTCGCATTCACTCATTCGAATCTTGTGGTACTGTCGATGGCCCTGGTATCCGCTTTATTGTGTTTCTTCAAGGCTGCTTAATGCGTTGTATGTACTGCCATAATCGCGATACATGGGATCTTCATGACGGAAAGGAAGTAACGGTCGAAGAGATCATTAACGAAGCAAAATCATACCGTCATTTCATGAAAGCCTCTGGCGGTGGTATCACCTGTTCAGGTGGCGAAGCGATGCTACAACCTGAGTTTGTTCGTGATTTTTTCCGCGCGGCTCAAGCTGAAGGCATCCACACTTGTCTTGATACTAATGGCTATATTCGTAAACACACTGAAGTGGTCGATGAAGTACTAGAAGCCTCTGATCTGGTAATGCTGGATCTTAAACATATGCGAGATGAAATTCACCACGATTTCATTGGTGTATCAAACCGACGTACTCTGGATTTTGCACGCTACCTACACAAAATAGGTAAGAAGACGTGGATTCGTTATGTGATTGTTCCTGGCTACACAGATACGCCTGAAGATGCGCATCTTCTGGGTGAATTCATTAAGGACATGGATAACATCGAAAAAGTAGAACTGCTTCCATACCACAAGCTAGGTGCTCATAAGTGGGAAGCATTGGGTCACGACTACCCTCTTGAAGGTACAAATCCGCCAAGCAAAGAAAAAATGGACGAGATTGTTGCTATCCTCAGTCAATACCATTCAAACGTAAAATACTAACTTAGACTTACGTTAATAGTGATTTCAAACGCCTCAATTTCGATTGGGGCGTTTTCTTTTTTGGTTAAAACAATCCTTTCACTTTTCTTTACAACTTTTGTTTATCAATTCAAAAAATCATATTAAATCCGTGTTGAGATCATGTTTCCACTCTTAGGAATGCTGTTACTCTTACTGCAACAAAATAATATAACATTTAGTTTTTTAGTGAGGTTCCTCCCATGGAAATGACCAATGCTCAGCGTCTAATTCTATCAAATCAATACTACCTAATGTCTCAAATGGATCCTGAGAACTCAGCTAAATACCAGCGTCTACAAACGATTGTAGAACGTGGTTACGAACTCCAAATGCGTGAGCTTAACAAAGAATTTGGTTGTTTAACTGAAGCAGAATGTCGCGAAATTATCGACATTATGGAGATG
This sequence comes from Vibrio sp. 10N.222.49.A3, assembly GCF_041475145.1. Classification (NCBI taxonomy): domain Bacteria; kingdom Pseudomonadati; phylum Pseudomonadota; class Gammaproteobacteria; order Vibrionales; family Vibrionaceae; genus Vibrio; species Vibrio sp. 10N.222.49.A3. The sequence goes on along the minus strand of NZ_JBFRVM010000085.1, from coordinate 18,359 downwards.
TACCATGCGATGCAAGAGTCGAATAAAATGCTTGCAGATCAAGAGCGTGCGGAAGTCGACCAACGTCGTCTACAATTCCTAGGTTTCGATATCGCTTCTGAAGCACAAATCGTACATTACGTGCGTTTCCTTGTTGATTCTGAAGGACTTTACCCTCAATTTGACAAAGCAGATCACCACTTCAATAGTCAAATGCCAATGTTAGAAAAGTACCGTCGCATGCTAACAACGTGGCGTAACTGCCCTCGTCAGTACCACCTATGTGCGACAGAGCTATCTCAAATATTTAGTGCTTAGTGCATTAGAAGATTAGCTTTAACTAGGCTTATAAAATTTCAAAAAAAGGGTTACTCATCATGAGTAACCCTTTTTTAATATTCATATATAAAGCGATAAGCCAAAGCACCTAGAATACATAAGCGACACCGACGTTAGCGGCCATGTTAATGCCACTTTCAAGTATTGGGCTATTTTCAATATCACCTTCAAGGTTGGTATAACGAACACCACCAGCGATGGTCTTTAAAGAAATGGCATTGGCTGCTTGATATTGGAGAGTGTCGCACTTCGCAGTTGAATTCGGGCATGTAGAACTTGTTTTATTTTAAGTCAAAGATAATAAACAGTAATGGCATAACCACCGCTGAAATTACATTCCATAACATATGAGAAATAAAGACAGAAAGGCAAGCATAAATATTGCCATATCTCATCCGTACATATTCATATGTTAAAGCTAGAGCAAGTCCAGTTGCCAACACTATAATTGCGTTTATCGTAGAATTACCTAGGTGACACAAAGAAAATATAGTAGCTGAACCTAAAATTGAGAATGTTGGGCTTCCTTGTGCATGACGAAGAATCGTTTGTATAAAACATTGAAATATTAGAGTTTCAGTAAATGGTGCATCAATTAATATAAAAAACAATGCAGAAAAAATTTCATCATCACTCGTATCCAGAAGAATATTACCAAAGCCATTTAGAAGGAAATAATCTAAAAAAACAAAGATCAATGCCCATAACCATGCTAAACCGTAAACGCGAATAAAAAACTGTTTACTATTTAATTCTAACGCATCGTAAATTAAACAATTCATCCTGAAAACCAAGTTAAATCTCCATATTTAATACTCATTAAAGCTATTTAACCCATATCCCTCAGCATAAATAAAATAGCTATCAATTTTTATTGATAATAATTAATCATATTATTTCCGTACAAAACGTGACACGCAAGGCATATACACACGACTTATATGTAAAATAAGATTTCGAATGTTGTTGACATCTAGATCAAATAGGTTTCATCGAAAAGAAGGGGCTCTGGGAGGTGTTATATGAACAGGTATAAGAGAGTGGAATTAAGCCATTGAAAGAGTTCGTTCAAAAACTGAGTCCTTATCTTCACGGCATTATCGCATCGGCAAGTTCCCCGTTAAATACTTGCACATTGGAATATGGGTAAACAACAAGATAAAGCTAATCAAGTGAATGTAGCACTTATTATCTGAAATTGGGGGTATCGAGATACAGTCTACTTCTTCTTGAAGATAAAAGTGGCTTTCTCCGGAAAGCCGCTGTGAACCAATAAAAAGGGTTTATCATCATGAGTAACCCTTTTTTCTTTTCGTCTATAACGAGAAAAACAACAGCACCTAGAAGACGTATGCTACGCCAACATTCGCTGCCATATTAATACCGCTTTCAAGTATTGGGCTGTTCTCAATATCACCTTCAAGGTTGGTATATCGCACACCGCCGGTTACTCGAACATTTGGCGTCACATGCAGATAACCACCTAAACCAATAAAGTACTGACCATCCCAGTCTGCATCGAACTCGTTCAAATTAGTTCTCGACGCTTCTGCTGAACTCACCCCGTACAGGTGATTATTCAAACGCTTACTGTTATACGAGTAACCAATAGATGGTGTAATCGCCCAGCCATTACGACGAATTGGTAGGCGCCATGCCGCTTCTGCATAGATGCCATTGTGCCTAAACCCTAAGTCTGAGCCCGCTGTCGCTTCAAACATACCGACCAATGTAATCACTTGATAGCTTACACCTCCCAACACCGACGCTTTACGCTCATCTAACTTCTGGATATCAGCATTATCAGAGTCACTTGGCTTTAATGTTCTTGGATCATAAACCGCTCTAAACACAATATTCTGTGGTGAACCTGCAGGTAGCAAGCGATAACCCGCACTGAATCCACGCATGAAAAAATGCTCACCTTCATAACCAATCATGGGAATCACCGTACGATTTGACGGCGTCTCTTTATAGACAGCAGGAGAATAAGAGGCGGCAACGCCCAGTGACCACTGCGATATTTTTGCATGCGTTGCTGTCGAAGCCAGTAACGCCACACTGATAGCCACTATTTTTAACCCATTATTCTTCACTATATTTACCTATTTATTGAGCAACTTTGGATAACGCTGCGCATTATATGGTGCTTCATTCCAAAGAATCAATAGAGCTCAGTTATACATCTAATACACATAAATCCAGTGTGAGTATTGTTAAGCGACCTAAAATCACAAAACAAACGGTTAGATCCGCTCGAATGTAAAATAATTCGATTCCACACGCCTCAAGTTGCCTATTGCGCTCGCTACGTTTTTCACACGCAAAATTGTAAATAAATACATAATTGTTAAGCAAAATTGTCGAAGCGGGTCTAACCTTAAAATGTAGGGAGAGCCTATTTTTCAATCGCTCGTCAGTTTTGACTGGTTAACAAGGGGAATGTGACTATGAGTATTTTTGACCACTATCAATCACGTTATGAAGCAGCCAAGGAAGAAGAGCTGACATTGCAAGAGTTCTTAGGGCTGTGTAAAGACGATAAAAGTGCTTACGCGAATGCTGCCGAGCGCTTATTACTCGCCATTGGCGAACCGGAGGTCATTGACACTGCTCAAGATCCTCAACTAAGTCGTATTTTCTCGAACCGTGTCATCTCACGCTACAGTGAATTTAAAGATTTCTACGGCATGGAAGACGCGATTGAACAGATTGTTTCTTATCTAAAACATGCAGCGCAAGGTTTAGAAGAACGTAAGCAAATCCTTTATCTACTTGGCCCTGTGGGCGGTGGTAAATCTTCCCTTGCTGAAAAACTCAAAGCACTGATGCAAAAGCTACCAATCTATGTGCTGTCTGCCGATGGTGAGCGAAGCCCAGTGAATGATCACCCCTTCTGTCTATTTGACGTAAACGAAGATGGCGAGCTTTTGAAACAAGAGTACGGAATAGAGAAACGTTACATACGCTCTATCATGTCACCTTGGGCAGCAAAACGCCTCCATGACTTCGGTGGTGACATATCCAAATTCAAAGTCATCAAACTGCGCCCTTCTATTCTCGACCAAGTTGCGATCGCGAAGACAGAACCTGGTGATGAAAACAACCAAGATATCTCTTCACTTGTAGGTAAAGTCGATATTCGTAAACTTGAGCACTTTTCTCAAGATGACCCTGATGCCTACAGTTACTCTGGTGCACTGTGTAAAGCAAACCAAGGTGTGATGGAATTCGTAGAGATGTTCAAGGCGCCAATCAAAGTCTTGCACCCACTCCTAACGGCAACACAAGAAGGTAACTTCAACGGTACTGAAGGACTTTCTGCACTGCCATTTGACGGTATGATTCTAGCTCACTCAAACGAATCCGAGTGGCAGACCTTCCGTAACAACAAAAACAACGAAGCCTTCCTCGACCGTGTGTACATTGTAAAAGTCCCTTACTGTCTGCGCGTCTCTGAAGAAGTTAAGATCTACCAAAAACTGCTTGAGCACAGTGAGCTATCCAAAGCCCCTTGTTCACCAAGCACACTCGATCTGCTATCGCAATTCAGCATCCTATCGAGACTGAAAGAGCCTGAAAACTCTTCTCTGTTCTCAAAAATGCGTGTTTACGATGGTGAAACTCTAAAAGACACCGATCCAAAAGCGAAGAGCTACCAAGAGTACCGAGATTATGCCGGCGTTGACGAAGGCATGTCTGGGCTATCAACGCGTTTCGCCTTTAAGATCCTGTCTCGTGTATTTAACTTCGACCAAGCCGAAGTGGCGGCAAACCCGGTTCACTTGTTCTACGTGATTGAACAGCAAATTGAACGTGAGCAGTTCCCTCAAGAGACCGCTGAGAAGTATCTTGAGTTCTTGAAAGGATACCTAGTACCGCGTTACGTAGAATTCATTGGTAAAGAAATTCAAACCGCTTACCTAGAGTCTTACTCTGAGTACGGACAGAATATCTTCGACCGCTATGTCACCTACGCGGACTTCTGGATTCAAGACCAAGAGTACCGCGATCCAGAAACAGGACAGCTATTTGACCGTGCTTCTCTGAATGGTGAACTAGAGAAAATCGAGAAAACAGCAGGGATCAGTAACCCTAAAGACTTCCGAAATGAGATTGTGAACTTCGTGCTTCGTGCCAAAGCCAACAATAACGGTCAAAACCCAGTTTGGACGAGCTACGAGAAACTGCGCACTGTAATTGAGAAGAAAATGTTCTCTAACACAGAAGAGCTACTTCCTGTTATTTCGTTCAATGCTAAGACCTCAACGGATGATCAGAAAAAACACGACGACTTCGTTGCTCGTATGATGGAAAAAGGCTACACCGAGAAACAAGTGAGACTGCTATCTGAGTGGTACCTAAGAGTTCGTAAATCCTCATAACCAAACTGTATTGAGCTGCTCAATTGGGCAGCTCGTACAAACCAATAACTTTATACCCTAACGAACGAATAGCTTTAGTAAACTAATAACTCTTATACCCGAATAAAAAGTAGGATCGCAACATCAGCTGAGAGGGAGTTCTTATGGCACAATTTATCGATCGGAGGCTCAATGGCAAGAATAAGAGTGCTGTGAATAGACAGCGTTTCTTACGACGCCATAAAGAGCAAATCAAAGAATCTGTGGCCGATGCAGTCAACCGACGCTCAATCACCAATACTGAAACCGGTGAAGACGTCACTATTCCCCATAAAGACATCAAAGAGCCAAGCTTTCACCAAGGTCAAGGCGGCGTAAGAGAACGCGTTCACCCAGGTAATGACCAGTTCATCACGGGCGATAAAATTGAACGTCCTAAAGGTGGCGGTCAAGGTGGTGGCGCAGGCCAGGGTGACGCAAGCCCTGATGGCGAAGGCCAAGATGAATTTACATTCCAAATTTCAAAAGATGAATATCTTGATATTCTCTTTGAAGATTTAGCTCTTCCTAATCTAGAGAAGAATCAGGTCAACAAAATCACCGAATGGAAGACACATCGCTCTGGTTATCAAAGCGCGGGGATTCCTTCCAACATCGCAATCGTGCGTTCACTGCAGCAATCTCTGGCTCGTAGAACCGCGATGACAGCAGGTAAAAAGCGCGAGCTTAACCTACTGATGGAGCAGCTTGACCAAGTTAAAATGACGGAACCAGCACAACCCTTTGAAGAAAGTCGTTTAAAAGAAGAGATTGCCGAGTTACGTAAAAAAATTGAAAGCGTGCCATTTATTGACACCTTCGACCTGCGTTTTAAAAACTACGAGAAGCGCCCTATTCCATCTAGCCAAGCCGTTATGTTCTGCCTGATGGATGTATCTGGCTCAATGGATCAAGCCACGAAAGACATTGCGAAGCGCTTTTATGTCCTTCTGTATCTGTTCCTAAATCGCACCTACGAAAACGTCGATGTTGTGTTTATTCGTCACCATACTCAGGCTAAAGAAGTCGACGAACACGAGTTTTTCTATTCACAAGAAACCGGTGGCACCATCGTTTCCAGTGCACTGAAACTGATGAAGGAAATTGTCGCAGACCGCTATCCTGCAAATGAGTGGAACATCTATGCAGCACAAGCCTCTGATGGCGATAACTGGGCTGATGACTCTCCTCGTTGTAAAGAGCTATTAGTCAATACACTTCTGCCAACTTGCCAATATTACTCTTACATCGAAATAACACGCCGCTCTCATCAAACACTTTGGCACGAATACGAAAAACTCGAGAGTAACTTTGACAACTTCGCCATGAAAAATATTAAAACGGTGGATGATATTTTTCCTGTGTTTAGAGAATTGTTCCAGAAAGAGACAGCGTAAGGGGGCTTGCCATGACAGCGAAATCAAACGTTGCAGAGAAATCAAACATTGCAGATAGAGATAAAGCGACACAGAAGAGAAACGACAAGATGCTGCCTGATGGTCCAGATTGGACATTCAACCTCTTGGAACAATATCACGTAGAAATCAAGCGTGTGGCGCAGCATTACCGTTTAGATACTTACCAGAACCAGATTGAAGTGATTACCTCTGAGCAGATGATGGATGCTTACTCCAGTATTGGTATGCCCATCAATTACAACCACTGGTCTTTTGGTAAGAAGTTCATCCAGACAGAGCAAAACTACAAACACGGCCAAATGGGCTTAGCGTACGAAATCGTGATCAATTCAGATCCATGTATCGCTTACTTAATGGAAGAGAACACTGTCACCATGCAAGCATTGGTAATGGCGCATGCCTGTTACGGCCATAACTCGTTCTTTAAGGGTAATTACCTGTTCCAAACTTGGACTGATGCAAGCTCGATTATCGACTATCTATTATTCGCGAAAAAATACATTACCGATTGCGAAGAAAAATACGGTGTAGCTGAAGTCGAGAAACTTCTCGATTCTTGTCATGCTCTCATGAACTACGGCGTAGACAGATACAAACGCCCAGAAAAGATTTCCATTGCGGAAGAAACCGCAAGACAAGAAGAACGTGAAGCTTACCTGCAATCTCAAGTGAATGAGCTGTGGAGAACCGTTCCCCAAAACAAAAGCAAGGAAGAAGAAACCAAAATACGTTTCCCTAGTGAGCCTCAAGAAAATATTCTCTACTTTATTGAGAAGAACGCCCCACTGCTTGAACCTTGGCAACGTGAGTGTGTTCGTATTGTTCGCAAGGTAAGCCAATACTTCTATCCTCAGAAACAAACTCAAGTAATGAATGAGGGCTGGGCAACCTTCTGGCATTACACCATTCTTAACCACCTTTACGACGAAGGCTTGGTGAGTGATAAGTTCATCTTAGAGTTTCTACACAGTCACACCAGTGTGGTTGCTCAACCCGCCTACAACAGCCCTTATTTCAGCGGAATAAACCCTTATGCGCTTGGCTTTGCGATGTTTAGAGACATTCGACGTATCTGTGAAGAACCCACCGATGAAGACAAAGAATGGTTCCCTGAGTTAGCCGGAAGTGATTGGTTAGAGGCGGTGCACTTTGCCATGCACAATTTCAAAGATGAAAGCTTTATCAGCCAATACCTTTCACCAAAAATCATTCGAGACTTTAAGTTGTTCTCTGTGCTCGACGACGACCGCAAAAACACCATTGAGATAAGCGCTATTCACGACGATCCGGGCTATCGCTTGATTCGTGAAAAGCTTGCGGCGCAGTACAATCTAAGCAACCTTGAGCCGAATATTCAGGTGTTTAATGTCGATGTTCGCGGTGACCGCTCGATGACACTGCAGTATGTGCCTCACGGCCGTATCCCGCTTGATAAAGGCTACGACGAAGTGATGAAACATCTCTATCGCTTATGGGGCTTTGATGTGATTCTGGAAGAGCTCAAAGACACAGGTCATCGAGAGATTCTGACCACTTGTCCAAAACGCAATGACTATGGAGCCAAGATTTAATATCAATCACAGTAAGTCAGTGCTTGGTATAAAACTCCGCTCCCCCTACAACATAGTGGTCACCCGCTCGGAAGTGGAGCAATAAAAAAGCGCATAAGTCTTATGACTTATGCGCTTTCTTTTTAAGGCTCAAACGTCTTCAATAGACGCAAGGCACTAAACCTAGATACTAGATACTAGATACTAGATACTAGAGCTAAAACTAAATAAGCTTAAACAATCGGCTTTTGGCCGCGTTCAATCAGCTTCATCAGCGCGCTGTCTGCAGATTTACCTGCCACGCCCGCTAGTTTGTCTGACAGCTTTTTCTTCTGTACGTAGTGAATCGCTAGAACTGTTTTGTCCTTACATGCCGCTACGACTAAATCATCAGAAGTGCTAATCTCATCCACCAGCCCAAGTTCATGCGCTTGTGTACCAAACCAGTGCTCACCCGTTGCTACTTTTTCAAGATCTAGCGCAGGTCTGTGGTCACGGATGAAATCTTTAAACAAACCATGAGTTTCCTCTAGCTCTTCTTTAAACTTCTCGCGTGCTTTATCACTGTTCTCACCAAACATAGTAAGCGTGCGTTTGTACTCACCTGCCGTTAGCTGTTCGAATTCAATGTCGTGCTTTTTAAGCAGTTTGTTGAAGTTTGGCAGTTGAGCGATAACACCAATAGAACCAACAATAGCAAACGGTGCAGATACGATTTTGTCTGCGATACATGCCATCATGTAACCGCCACTTGCTGCGACTTTATCTACCGAGATAGTCAGAGGCAGACCTGCCGCTTTTATACGGTCAAGTTGAGAAGACGCCAGACCATAGCCGTGAACCATACCACCGCCAGACTCAAGCTTAAGCAATACTTCATCACCTTCACGAGCAACAGCCAGAACCGCCGTTACCTCTTCACGTAATGAAGTCACTTCTTTCGCATCAATGCTGCCATTAAAATCAAGAACGAATAGGTGTGGTTCACGCTTGCTATCAAGCTCACCCTCTTTCGCTGCTTTCTTCACTTCTTTGCCACGTGATTTTACTTTTTCTTTTTCCGCTTTCTTTTCTGCTTTATCACGTGCTTTGATGAAAGCATCATCATGCAAATGGTGCTCTAGTTGTTCAATCGTTTGTTTGTGATGCTCAGATAAGTTCGTGATTTCCAGCTCACCTTTAATTGCGCTTGATTTTCCACCCACAGATTTAGCTATCACTAAAATTGCAATGATGGCGATTACAACGGTCGCAATCTTGGCTAAAAACAAGCCGTAGTCCAACAAAAATTCCAATGTCATATCCCCTATTGTATGAATTAGTGTATTGTAACCATCTTGTCACGATTACCAAGAATTTCTCATCATTCCTGCGGTTATCTGTGTGATTAAACATCAATGGAATGACGAACATAATAAAAGAAAGAAGGATAAGCACAGTGGATTACCCAATCTCTACAGATGCCCTCAAAGATAAAGTAATTTTGGTTACAGGTGCCGGTGCTGGCATTGGTCGCCAAGCAGCACTAAGCTTCGCTCAACATGGTGCAACTGTCATTCTGTTAGGCCGCAATGTTAAAAACCTTGAATTCATTTACGATGAAATCGAAAGCGCTGGTTACCCACAACCTGCGATTATCCCATTGGATTTAAAAGGTGCGACAAAGCAGAACTACGTTGACATGGCTGAAACCATTGAATCACAGTTCGGCCGTTTAGACGGTCTACTTCATAATGCTGGTGTTCTCGGCACTCTGAGTCCATTTGAGCAGATTGATGAAGAAACCTTTGATGATGTTATGCAAATCAATGTGAAATCTGAGTTCTTGATGACTCAAGCATTACTGCCTGCACTTAAAAAAGCAGAAGCGGGTCGTATCGTATTTACCTCTTCAACGGTTGGTCACTCAGGCCGTGCATTCTGGGGCACTTACGCGATTTCTAAGTTTGCTACCGAAGGTATGATGCAAATCCTAGCTGACGAGCTTGAAGACACGAACATCCGTGTTAACGCAATCAATCCGGGCGGCACTCAAACACGCATGCGTGCAAAAGCGTACCCAGGAGAAGATGCGAATAAGCTAAAAACGCCACTCGACATCATCCCACTGTACCTACACTTAATGAACCCAAGTGTGACAGACATTAATGGTCAATGTATCGATGCTCAACCTAAGTAACTGATATCATTAACCAATAGTAAAAAGTCGCTTCCATAGCGGCTTTTTTTGTATCTAAATCAATCAACTAACACTGATACCAATCGTAGTAAATAACTGGCCATCCTAGCTTGTTAAAACACTCGATAACGTCGTTAGAAATTTTGATTGTAGAATAACTACTTATCGAAAATTTCTGCCTTGTTCTCAAGCATTTTTCCTGCGCTATTTATGATCACTTACTTACTTACTGTGATTGGTATTATTCCCCTAATTTTCGTCATTTTGCTTTGCATCTTTTTCATTGTTAAATATACTGTATAAATATACAGGTATTTAATTATGCATGAACTAATAAAAAACTTACAAGACCGCCAGCTAATCTGGAAAGGGTTACAATCAACAACGCAAGGCAGCACCACTTCGACAGGCTATCCTCAATTGGATAAACAGCTTGATGGCGGCTTCCCGACACACGGCGTTATTGAAGTTGAATCACAACAAGGGATTGGTGAACTGCGCCTGCTTACCCCCTATTTAGCTCAGCAAAACTCACAGAAGCTGGCCATATTCATTAACCCGCCAGGGAAGATCTGTGCCGAGTTTTTTAGCAGCCAAGGGATTGAGCTCGATAACATCTTGGTGATCGAGCCTCAACGTGATCTCGATGCGTTATGGGCCGCAGAGCAGTGTCTCAAGAGTGGTGCCTGTCATTCTGTTTTGCTATGGGGAGCGGATCTAGAAATTCACCAAACCAAGCGCCTGCAAGCGGCAAGCGAAACGGGCAAGTGTCTGCAATTTCATTTTAAAACCACCAGCCATAATCAGTTATCCCTACCCGTTTCTTTAAGCATGAAGCTGTCTTCTCACATCCAAGGGTTAAAGGTTGAAGTCACGAAAAGAAAAGGCAGCTGGTCGTATGGCAGTTTTATTCTGGACATGAACCAGAACTGGCCGTTACTCACAGAAAAAGTCATCGATGAAAACAGCTCAATTCACGCGTTGTCTGGTAACACTGTGCTGGCTTTCCCTATTGCGAAGCAAGGCTAACGTATGCTGTGGTTGTATCTGCATTTCTCATCCCTACAATTGGACACCTTGTTTAACTCTAATGAATTGGGTTCGAACGAAGATTCATGCAATCAGCCTCTTATCATCGTCGATGAGAAAGATCATCGTGTGCTGCAAGCTAACCAAGCCGCGTTGCAATCGGGTATCACACTCGGCATGGGGCTAGGGTCTGCAGCAGCTTTGTGTCACAACTTACACGTCCACCCTTACAGTATTGAGCTAGAAAAAAGTAAGCTTAAAGAGATCGCTCAATGGGCGTATCTAGTCACATCCGACATGGCGTTACTGCCACCCAATGGATTATTGATTAAGGCCTCTAACATGCTGTCGCTTTATGATGGGCTAGATAACTACTGGCATGAACTCAAAAGCCATTTAGAAACGCTCAATATCCAGTTCAGCTTTGCTACAGGTTATTCGCCGCTTTCTGCAATCCTTTTAGGCAAACAATCCATCAACCAAGCGACGAACAATGTTGAGCAGATGAAAGCTTGGGTTAACCAACAAGCACTGAGTTCAAGCGAACTTCCTGCTAAACAAGTTGAGCGCCTGAATCGTGTTGGTATCAATGTCGTTGAAGACTTATTGAAACTGCCTTTGCAAGATGTCGCGCGCCGCTTTGATATCGACTTGGTGAACTATGTTGGTCGTCTTAATGGGCAGTTCAAGCACCCGATTGATTTCTATCACCCACCAGAGAGTTTCCAACAATATTTGGAGCTGCTGTTTGATATTGAAAACATCCTGTTCATCGAAAAGCCTTTGCTGAAATTGTTGAATCAGCTCGAGTGTTTTTTGAGGTTACGCGACCGAGTGGCTTTCGAGTTAACGCTGACTTTGCACCTAAGGGATAAAGACGACCATCATGTCTCTTTTTATTCCGCGCAGGGCGATTACCTTGCAGTCAAATGGGCAAACCTAACGCATCTAACCTTAGAGTCACTGAAGATAACAGCACCCGTACAGGGGCTGACTCTCTCTTTGATTCGTCATGGAGAACCGCAAGTCGCCTACCATGATCTTTTCGATGGCAATACAGGAACGCTTGCTGCGCTAGATTTGCTCTCGCTGCTTCAAGCAAAGCTCGGGCAAGCTTGTATTCAGACTCCCAAAATACTGCACGATCCAAGGCCAGAAAAGGCCAATCAGTATTCGCTCCCAACACTGAGTAAGTCTGTGGCAAAAAAGCAAACGCCCCCAGAGAGCGAGCAACAAACCATAGATCTCAACGTCCATCAACAACGACTCCGGCCCAGTATTTTACTGCCAGAGCCCGAAGCCTTAACCGAAAGCGTCACCTTATCTCAAGGCCCTGAGCGTATTGTGTCTGGCTGGTGGGACGGAGAGAAAATCATTCGTGACTACTTTATTGCTCACAGTGAAAACGGTCGATGGTTATGGGTATTTAGAACACCAGATAAACAGTGGTTCTTACACGGCTTATTTAGCTAACCAACAAAAGTTGAATCGCCAACCCGCACCATTTACTCAATTTAAACGCCCTTTTCAATCATGTTCACTCGCAATGGTTAAGTGAGATTACGTTATGTCTCAGCAATACTCAGAGCTTTTCTGTCAAAGTAATTACTCCTTTCTAGAGGGAGCTTCGCATCCGGAAGAGCTTGTTTTACAGGCCGACTTCTTACGTTACAAAGCACTCGCGGTTACTGATGAGTGCTCAGTCGCGGGCATCGTTAAGGTTCACTCTGCGATAAAGCAACATAAACTGTCGCTCAAGCAAGTTGTCGGGAGCATGTTTTGGTTAAATGAAGAGTGCCAAGTTGTCTTGTTATGTCCGAATAGACAAGCCTACGCCGAGCTGTGTCGTATTATTACCAATGCGAGACGTCGTAGTAGCAAAGGACATTATCAGCTCTCTGAGTGGGATATCATGTCGGCTAAACACTGCTTCATTCTTTGGTTTCCTCAACAGAAAAATGAAGACGCGCACTGGGGGCAATGGCTCTCCCAGCACCATTCAGGTCGGCTTTGGATCGGCTTACAACGACACCTAAAGCAAACCGACCAGCAATACACAGATTACTGCGTTGAGCTGTCACAACATCACCAACTGCCGATTACAGCTTGTGGTGGCGTGCTGATGCACAACGCGAACCGCTTACCCTTACAGCACTCACTCACTGCAATAAAGTACCAACAGCCCATTACCGAAGTGGGCAATCACTTACTCGCTAATGCCGAGCGCTGTTTACGGAGTATCAATAAGCTCTCTCATATATTCAAAACTGAGTGGCTAGAAGAGAGCAATCGTATCGCTGAGCTGTGTGAATTTGATTTAGATAGCTTGCGATACGAATACCCCAGTGAACTGATTCCTCAAGGTGAGACACCCATGAGCTATCTACGCATGTTAGTCGAAAAGGGGAAACGAACTCGCTTCCCGCAAGGCGTGCCTAACGACATTCAACAAATCATAGAGAAAGAATTGGGGCTAATTGACGAGCTTGACTACCCTTTCTTTTTTCTCACGATCCACGACATCGTCATGTTTGCCAAAAGCCAAGGGATTCTTTACCAAGGTCGAGGTTCAGCGGCCAATTCCGTGGTCTGTTACTGCCTAGAGATCACCTCTGTCGACCCAAGACAAATCTCAGTGCTATTTGAACGCTTCATCAGTAAAGAGCGCGATGAGCCGCCCGATATTGATGTCGATTTTGAGCACGAGCGCCGTGAAGAAGTCATCCAATACATCTACAAAAAATACGGTAGAGAACGCGCAGCACTTGCCGCAACTGTCATTTCATACCGCTTCAAAAGTGCAGTAAGAGATGTCGGTAAAGCTTTAGGGCTACAAGAAACTCAGCTTGATTACTTTATAAAGAACACCAATCGCAGGGACAAAAGCTTAGGTTGGCAGGCTCAGCTCACTCAATTGGGGCTACAGCCTGATTCTTTGAAGGGACAGCAGTTTATCCATTTGGTTAATGAGATCATTGGCTTTCCACGTCACTTGTCTCAGCACGTTGGTGGCTTTGTGATCTCTTCTGGTCCTTTGTATGAGCTGGTTCCTGTCGAGAATGCGGCAATGCACGATCGAACCATTATTCAATGGGATAAGGATGATCTAGAAACCTTAGGCTTGCTGAAAGTTGATGTACTCGCGTTAGGTATGCTCTCTGCGATTCGTAAATGTTTCGACCTGATCAAACGCATTCACGGGCGATCACTGACCATTGCTGAGATCACTCGCCTTAAGGACGATCCTCAGGTTTACGGCATGATTCAGCGAGCAGATACGGTCGGGATATTCCAAATTGAGTCACGTGCGCAAATGAGCATGCTGCCAAGGCTTAAGCCGAAGACTTATTACGACTTGGTGATTCAAATCGCTATCGTACGTCCTGGGCCTATTCAAGGCGATATGGTTCACCCATTCTTAAAGCGTCGAGATGGTATTGAGCCAATCAGTTATCCATCTAAAGACGTGGAGTCGGTACTGTCGCGCACCTTGGGTGTACCGATATTCCAAGAACAAGTGATTAAACTCGCGATGGTGGCTGCAGGATTCACAGGTGGAGAGGCGGATCAGCTCAGACGCGCGATGGCCGCTTGGAAGAAAAATGGCAACGTCTTTAAGTTTAAAAACAAACTCATCGAGGGAATGCAAAAGCGTGGCTATGAGACAGAATTTGCTGAGCAGATCTTTAAACAGATCTGCGGTTTTGGCGAATACGGTTTTCCTGAAAGTCACTCGGCTTCGTTTGCGGTGTTAGCGTATTGCTCCGCTTGGTTGAAATGCTACTACCCTGAATGTTTCTACGCTTCTTTGCTCAATAGCCAACCCATGGGCTTTTATAGCCCCTCACAGTTGGTACAAGACGCACAACGACACAATGTGGTAGTTCTTCCGGTATGTGTGAACGCCTCACAAGACAACCACATAGTCATTGAACATCAGAATGGTTTAGCGATTCGCTTAGGGCTGCGACAAATCAAAGGATTCAGTGAGCATGGGATTCAAAGCGTGCTCGCCAATCGTCCACAATCCGGTTATCGCCACCCTAGCCAGGTGAAACAGTTATCGATAAATAAGAAAGATATCGAGCTACTGGCATCGGCCAATGCGCTACATAACGTATCGGGAGACCGCTTCCAGACTCGCTGGGCAATCATGGACTCAGCTTCTGATTTACCTCTGTTTAGCCAAGTCTATGACGATGTTGGGGATGGACATGACGAACATGCACTGCACAGACCCAATGAGATGCAAGATCTACTCGAAGACTTCACCAGTGTCGGAATTTCATTGGACAAACACCCAATCACTTTGCTAGAAGAAGCGGGACGATTAGGTCGATTCACACACATGAAGGATTTAATACAGCAAAGACACAAATCTATGGTCACGGTTGTTGGATTAGTCACAGGAAAACAAGCTCCCGGAACCGCGGCAGGTGTTACCTTTGTTACATTAGAAGATAACACGGGCAATATTAATGTCGTGGTATGGGGAGCCACTGCACGCGCGCAGCAGCAAGCTTACCTGACAGCGAAGGCTTTAAAGGTACAAGGAGTCTTAGAGAAGGAAGGCGAAGTCGTGCATGTGATTGCGGGGAAACTTATCGATATAACTGATGAAATTGTTGGTTTGAACACCAAATCCCGAGATTTTCATTAACGAATCAAGTTGCCCTCCAAGAAACGCTAGAAACGAAAAAGGGAAGCATCCGCTTCCCTTAAATTCAAGTTGTTGAGTTATACCTCAACGTCCGCTTCCGTACAGCTGCATTAATTACAAAATCTGACGCATTCGCTCTTGAGTCACTTCAACTAAGAGGTCTGGTTGGAATTTAGAAATAAAGCGATTACACCCTACTTTCTCAACCATGGCTTCATTGAAACTACCACTTAATGAAGTATTTAGCGTAATAAACAAGTCATGCATTCGAGGATCAGTTCGAACTTCATGAGTCAGTTTGTAGCCATCCATTTCTGGCATTTCGGCATCGGTGATCATCAACAGTATTTCTTGATTGATGTCTTTGCCTTCATCACACCACTTCTTAAGTAAAGTCAGTGCTTCTAAGCCGTCACAACATTCGATAATGTTCAAACCAAGTTGCGACAAGGTGCCTTTGATCTGGTTGCGTGCTGTTGAAGAGTCATCCACGATAAGCACATTACGGCCAACCATTTCATTCGCTAACTGCTGATCTAGAACACCGTCAGAAATCGACACATCGTAGTCGATGATCTCCGCTAACACCTTTTCAACATCGATGATCTCAACGATTTTGTGCTGCTCTTCTTCTTGGATATGCGTGATAGCAGTTAAATAGTTTGCTCGACCCGTAGTCTTTGGTGGCGGTTGGATTTCTGTCCATGTCGTATTCACGATATTGCGAACTTGTCCAACCAAGAAGCCTTGTACGGTTCGGTTGTATTCGGTAATGATCAAGTTGTTTTCTTGAGTCTCATCACGTGATGGTGGGAAACCAATCGCACTCCGTAAGTCAATCACAGGTACAGATTCACCACGTAAAGAAGCAACACCCGTAATATGATGGTGAGAGCCTGGCAAGCGAGTGAGTACAGGCACTTTTAAGACTTCTTTCACTTTAAATACGTTAATCGCAAATAGTTGGCGACTATTTAAGCTAAATAACAAGAGTTCCAGACGGTTTTCACCGACGAGTTTAGTTCTCTGATCAACAGAATTTAAAACGCCAGACATACAACACCTTAGTGACAAATAATAACTGTGGCTACAATAGCCTAATTCGATAGGTTAAAGCAAAGCGCAAATACACAGATGCTTAAACTAAGTACAACAAATGCTGTTATACATAGTTTAAGTGCATGGAAAGGGTTAAAGGAAGGCTAAAAACGATAAAAAAAGGGTTAGCCTTCAATCACTTTCATTAACAATTGGCCATCATATAAAGCTTGTTTAACAAGCGCAGCACCTGGCATGGTGGCTTGTTTATAGAATCGAGATTCCACCAGTTCTAAATCTTGATGGTAAACCGATAAACTCTGCTCTTCGATACACTTTTGAATCGCAGGATACAACACGCTTTTAGCCTGATTGATAACACCACCTATCAAGATTTTCTCAGGATTGAAAAGGTTGATCACAATCGCTATCGCGGCACCTAAATAACGACCTAACTGTTCAATCACTTCAACAGCCAGTGGATCACCATCAGCAGCAGCAGCGCAGATCTGTTCAATTGTGACATCTTCAAACGCCGTTAGTGATGATGCCTCGCCATTAGCCAGTCTTTCTTTGACTTGCTCACGGAGAGCCTGTGAACTCGCAACCGTTTCTAAACAGCCATGATTACCACAATGACAAAGCTTGCCTTGTTTATCGATCTGAATATGACCCAGCTCACCGATGTTACCGTGGCGACCTTGCAATACTCGACCGTCGAGAATGATCCCAGCGCCTACACCGTGGTGAATCGAGATAAGAACGGAATTATCGTTATCTTGAGAGTGACCAAACAGCTTCTCTGCTAATGCCCACGCTCGGGTATCATTGGCAATAAAGACCGGTAGACCTGTTTCTTTGTAGATCTCAGGACCCAACGCTAAGTTTTTAACGTTATAGTGTGGCATCTGCAACACAATTCCCTGCTCAGAATTCACAAGCCCAGGTAGCGTAACCGCAATACTTGTTACCCTATCGAGTTGCTCGGCATAAGTTTGAAAAAACTCATCAATTTCATGCAGAAGACGCGCAAGTACATCGTCTTGGTCACGTTCATGAATATCAATCTTAGTATCGATAAGTACATCGCCGCCCAATTCATGAAGCGCGATAGTGAGATACCCACGACCAAGACGCATCGACAGAAACTGCCAACCTTCGTTATTGGTTTGCAGACCGACAGCAGGACGCCCACGAGTCGTGGCTTCTTGAACCGTCGTTTCGTGAATAAGGTGAGCTTCAATGAGTTCACGGGTAATTTTAGTAATACTCGCCGGGGCCAACTCACTTTGCTTGGACAGATCGATACGAGAAATGGGACCTTTAAGGTCAATTAGTTTATATACACGACCAGCATTGACCTGTTTGATATGATCAATATGGCCCGGTTGAGCCATGTACATTTTACGCTCCAGAAATCATCAACGCGGTAATTTTTTTACTTTGCGAAGTAATTGTGAAGTCACTTGGTATATCGCCGTGACCCGTATCACGTATATACATGAATCTTTGTGTATCTAGTCAAATAGTTCGAGAAAAATTAGTACCTGCATCGATAAATTGAGACTTAATTTTCTTAATGAAACATCGTTATTGAGTCCTGAATACAATAATTGGATACAAATAAAGAAATATCCTTCTAGATCCCAATAAATAATCAATTAATGCATATACTTAATTAAGGCGCGTTGACCTTTCGTGGTTAAACTTTGTTCGAGATAAAAGCGTTTTAATCGCGGCGAGGGAGAAGTAGCCTAGTCATTC
>NZ_JBFRVM010000084.1:0-35150 GCF_041475145.1 Vibrio sp. 10N.222.49.A3 | reverse complement strand
ATCCGTTGAATCCGTTGAACCCGTTGAATCAGCTTGGTCTTTGGCACTCTTTTGCTGAAGATTGGCTGGCTGAGTTTTAGGCTTCAGAGCATTGTTAAAGATAGACTCAAGTTCTTCCGAGACGTTAGTCGCGGGACTCTGTCGAACCTTTTTGGGAAATCCTGCTGTGTCTGGGTGATCGTGTTTGACTCGCATTTTTACCTTCTATGAAACAATGGCACTACGAAACTCTTCTTGTTCGAGCTCTTCTTGGTACTGCACTTGACGTATTTGTTCAGCGATTTCTTGTTCGTTTAGCTGAATGAATTTTTCTTTGGTTTTATGAGCGGCGATTGCTTCTTTTTTTCTCTCTTTGAGCCGTTGAGCTTCTTGCTCCAATACTTTTTTGGCTTCAGCGGCTCGCTGCTTTAAATCGGCTTCTCTTTCCCTCAATAGTGCGATTTCTTGTCGCAATATCTCGAGTTCTTTTAGCACCACCATTTTCTGCTTCGCTTTGGTAAATCGTCGCTCTTCTTCTTCTTTTCGCCATTGGTGATAATCGACTACGGACTGCTCGGATTTTCGCCTTATAGAGAGGGCGTTGTTGACTCGGTACTCTTGCTGCTGAACTGCACTGTCAGCTCGCTCGGCACGAATCGTTTTGATCTCTAGTAACTGCTCGATCATAAGCCCGCGAGTCCTTGTAACTGAGTCACGGTTTCGTCGAGCTCACTTGTTTCGTGTGTGCCTTGACGTAAAAACGCTCGGATATCATCACTTTGATCAATGGCCATATCCGCGCGGTTATCAGCACCATGTTGGTATTCGCCAATTTTAATCAGCAGTTCAACTTCTTCATATTTTGCCAGCATTTCACGCATATGAGCTGCCGATGCTTGATGAGTTTTATCCACGATTTGGTTCATTACACGGCTTGCTGAACGAAGCACGTCAATGGCTGGGTAGTGGTTCATTGCGGCCAGTTTCCGAGAAAGAATAATGTGACCATCAAGTATTGATCGGGTCTCGTCGGCAACTGGTTCTGTCATATCGTCACCTTCTACAAGTACGGTGTACAGAGCGGTGATGGAGCCTTTGTCTGATTGGCCAGCACGTTCCATCAGTCTTGGCAATGCAGCAAAAACAGAAGGCGGATAACCTCGTCGTGTTGGTGGTTCACCTGCTGCCAAGCCGATTTCACGTTGAGCTCGGGCAAAGCGAGTGACAGAATCCATAAGCAGTAGGACGCGTTTACCTTGGTCACGGAAGTACTCTGCGATGGAGGTGGCCACAAACGCAGCTTTGGCACGTTCCATTGCAGGTCTATCTGAGGTTGCTACGACTAACACCGCCCTTGTCATGCCTTCTTCACCAAGGTCGTGTTCGATAAATTCTTTAACCTCACGCCCCCTTTCGCCGATAAGGGCGAGAACTGTGACATCAACGTCAGCGGAGCGGATGAACTTGGCGAGTAGGGTACTTTTACCACCACCAGCCGCGGCAAAAATACCCATCCTTTGTCCTTCGCCGCAGGTGAGTAATCCGTCTATCGAACGAACCCCCATGGAGATGGGATTTTCGATCAATTTTCGTTGCATCGGTGGCGGTGCATCTTTGTAAACTGGATACCAAGCACTCGGTTCTTTATTTTGGGTGCCATCAAACGGGCGACCCAGTCCATCCAGTACCTTACCTAACAAGTGGTTGCCAACGCCTACTTCATGCATTTTTCCAAGTGGACTCACTTCGGTGTTGGAGGAAATACCAAGCATGTTTCCAAGTGGAGTAAGTAACGCGTGATGTTGCTGAAAACCAACCACTTCCGCGAGAAGCGACAAGGTTTGATCAGGGTTGCGCAACTCACAAAGTTCCCCAACACGAACACCAGGAACCACGGCTTTGATGATGGTGCCAGTAACTTGAGTAACTCGGCCGCGGATTTGTATCAAACGAGTTTGTTTGATAGCAGATTGTTGCGTTTCGGTGATGTATGAGAAATCGTTCAATTTAGGAAATATGCGTAATAACTGGTAGTGATAGAGTAGAAAGGATGGGGCAGTATTTATAGTGACTATTGGTCGGGAGTTTTTAGAAAACTAAAAATGCCCTAAAAAAACACGTCTGATTTTGACAGCCTATTGCAAATACAACATTTACACTCAAGTCATATTGTACGAAAGGAGTGCAAATGAGTGAGTATTATCAACAATCAAATTGCAACGGGTAACAAGTTTGACACGCCAATTCGAAGCGGTCATGAGTACGTACGTTCTGGGGAGTCAATTGGTGGAAACTATCGAGGCGAGAGCGTCCGAGTACACAATGCTACTCAATCATTATTTGACGCAATGGAGGAGCTGACGTCATTAGGCTCAGAAAAAGCAGAAAAAGATCTAACCAAACGTAAAGTAAAAGATGGTGGTCTTCGGGTTAATGAAGCTCATGAGTTGGTGTCTGAATATTTAAGGAAAGTTCCTGATCTTGAGAAGAACCAAAAGATCAAAGACCTTGCTACCAAGATGGCGGGTGGCAACTTATCAACGATCGCGCAGCTACAAGCTTACCTTAATGGCTTTTCTGAAGAGAAGAGTCACCAGTACCTTGCATTAAAGGCGGTAAAAAAGTTTCTCGGAGCGAACCCAGAAAGTAAGAATCTGTTGGCGCTGATTGACCAAGCCCTTCTGAACTTTGAGCAAAATCCAGATTCTTGGTCTCAGATTGATACCGAGATTCGTGTGTCGAGCTTTGCTGATGAATATAGCAAAGAGCAAGACTTTAGCAGTTTGCACCAACTACGCGGTTTCTATCGTGACACAGTACACAGTTACCAAGGCTTAGGCTCGGCATACAAGGATGTGGTTGAGCGATTTGGTGAAAAAGAGGTGTCCACCGCCGTCGACTTTATGTTGCAAGGTATGAGTGCAGATTTAAGTGTTCAAGGCAGTAATATTGATTCGGTTAAGCTGCAGCTTTTGATGTCAGATATGCAAAAACTTAAGACGCTGAATACCCTTCAAGATCAAGTTAGTAATATCTATCAGATGTTTAAACCTCAGCAGGCAAGCCATGGCTTATCAAGTTACTGATTTAATGTCGGATGTCATCGACTTAGTTGAGCAGCGCTGGGTGGGAAGCGAAGAGATATGGAACTTAGTGAACGCCATGAAGTTGGGGGCCATTGAGCGACAAATTAGTTTTTTACGAGAACTGCACAACTTAGTTCGGCATATTTCCATTGATGTGTTTAACGACGAAGAACAGCGGCAAAACCTAATACAAGCAATACAAAAAGTGCTTGATGAAGCGATTGATTTAGAAGAAGAGGAAATTTGGAACGATGAATTGGATTGATGCGTCAGTGGATGATTTTTGCCGAGGAATGGGGCTTGAAGCCGTAAATTTCTCGTCGGCTGGACGTGTTCAGTTGAGCTTTGAACAAAGCGGCACCTTGTACCTTGAGAAATATCAGGATTGTTTGTTTCTTATGTTGGTAAAAGCGCTGCCATGGCATCAATCTAATGAGTCAATTAAAAAGGCACTGAGCTTTTGTCATTCAGGGCAAGGGTGGCCATTCACTATTAAAACTGGGCTGTTCGATGAACAAGCGTTAGTTTTCTCAGCGCAAATTGAAGGCGATGAAGTTACCTTACCAACCATAGAACAAGCATTCGCGTTGCTAGTTCGTTTGCATAACGACGTGGTGAACTCATGAATCGGATTAGTACATTAAACGTTGGTATTGAAAGTTTTGCTCATATCTCTCTTGAGCAAGTCGAAAGCGACTTTCCACAACGTTTTCAACTGCTACCTGACGGTCAAGCCATCGCGACGCACCTAGAGAAATTGTATGAACTTCGCCCTTCAGAGCAGTACTTGATGCCACTCGCTAAGCCAAAGATTACACATACAGACTTACTTCGCCCAGAAAAATACCGTCAGCAGTTTGATATAACTCTGCAAAGACTTCAAGACTTGGCGAAGAAAAATGGTTCTCATACGCTAACTCAAGCAGCGGAAACGTTGCAAACTACTCAATTAGATCAACGTTATCTCACCATGGCGTTGAATCTACTGATTCAGGTTTAACTCCCATGTTACAAGCAAAAGATGTGGAGCTATTGCTTATCCACGGGGCTCTCCAAGTTCAATATAAAAAACCTAAACAAGCAATTATGTTACTCGAAGCGCTGTTGGAAATCGAACCTCAGCATAAAGAAGCTCGCCAAACATTAGCGGTAGCATGCCTGGATTTAGGGCGGTACGCTCGTTCAATCGAACTGTGCGAAAGCTTGTTGGAAGCCAACAACTCTAATGAAGCTGGTTTATGGTTTTGTCTTAGCCAAGCCCGCTGGAAACAAGATGATGTTGAGGGCGCGCGCCGCGCTCATCGCTGTTATATAAAATCTCTAAATAGTGAACCAAATGAATAAGTTGATCGATATTATTAACAAGGTTGGGCAGCGTAAAGACATCATGCTTGCCGTGATGCTACTGGCAATCGTCTTTATGATGATCTTGCCTTTACCTACGACATTGGTGGATGTACTTATCGGTACCAACATGAGTATAGCGGTCGTCTTATTGATGATTGCTATCTACATTACATCCCCCCTAGAGTTCTCTGCATTCCCAGCGGTTCTGTTGATCACTACACTATTTCGCTTGTCACTTTCTATCACTACAACACGACTTATCCTGCTGCAAGGTGATGCTGGTCAAATCGTTTCTACCTTTGGTAACTTCGTCGTGGGTGGTAACCTGGTCGTGGGCATCGTAGTTTTCCTGATCATCACAATCGTTCAGTTTATGGTGATTACTAAAGGTTCAGAAAGGGTAGCGGAAGTCAGTGCTCGATTCTCCCTTGATGCGATGCCGGGTAAGCAAATGAGTATAGACGGCGATATGCGCGCCGGGGTAATCGATGTTCATGAGGCGCGTCATCGCCGTTCAGTGATTGAAAAAGAAAGCCAAATGTACGGCTCTATGGACGGGGCGATGAAGTTCGTAAAAGGAGACTCTATTGCTGGTCTGGTGATAATCGTGGTGAATATTCTTGGCGGTGTAACCATAGGTGTGACTCAAAAAGGCATGTCAGCGTCGGAAGCATTGGAGCTATTTGCTGTTTTGACCGTAGGTGATGGCCTGGTATCGCAAATTCCGGCTCTCTTTATCGCGATTACTGCCGGTATTATTGTGACGCGCGTTTCGAATGAAGAGTCCTCTGACCTAGGCTCAGATATCGGAGCACAGGTTACAGCACAACCAAGAGCTTTGTTGATTGGCGGTGTGTTGCTAGTGTTGTTTGCGCTTATTCCCGGTTTCCCGAAGGTTACCTTCTTTGTTCTTGCTATTGTAGTCGGTGGTGGCGGCTTTTTCTTACTCCATAACAAAAAACAACAAAGTAAATTAAGCAGTGCCGACTTACCAAGTTTTGTTGCCCAAGGCGCGGGCTCGCCAGCCGCCAAATCGAACAAAGCGGCACCTCAGCGCAACAGCAAAGGAAAACTAGGTGAACAAGAAGAGTTCGCTATGACGGTACCGCTGCTAATCGATTTGGATGCTCGCTTACAAGAGAGCTTAGAAGCCGTCGCTTTGAATGATGAGCTCGCACGAGTAAGACGAGCGTTGTACCTAGATCTCGGCGTGCCGTTCCCGGGGATTCACTTACGATTTAACGAAGGGATGAGCAACGGTGAATACTTGATTCAATTGCAAGAAGTGCCAGTTGCCCGCGGTCGGATTCAAAGCTTAAAACTGCTGGTGACAGAAGATAATGAGCAGATCGATTTGCTTGGTATACCTTACGAGAAAGATGACGATTTTCTACCGGGAATTTCGAGTATTTGGGTAGACCACAGTCATAAAGTAAAACTAGAAAACAGCCAAGTGGGCTTTTTAACTCCCGACCGTATTTTGACTTACCACCTATCTCATGTGCTAAAAGAGTACGCCCAAGATTTTATCGGTATCCAAGAGACTCGTTATTTGCTAGAGCAAATGGAAGGCAGTTATTCCGAATTAGTAAAAGAGACACAGCGTATTGTGCCTTTGCAAAAAATGACGGAAATCCTACAACGCCTTGTCTCTGAGGATATTTCTATTCGTAACTTACGAGTGATCTTAGAAGCAATGGTGGAGTGGGGACAAAAAGAAAAAGACGTGGTTCAGTTGACTGAATACATCCGTTCAAGTTTGAAACGCTATATTTGTTACAAGTACGCCAGCGGTCAAAATATGTTGCCAGCATACCTGTTAGATCAGAGCTTGGAAGATATGCTCCGTAACGGTATTCGTCAGACTTCGTCGGGCAGTTACTTAGCGCTTGACCCTTCCGTTACTCAACAGTTTGTCAGCGACGTTAAGCAAGCAGTTGGTGATTTGAGCCGTATGCCAAATAAACCAGTGTTAGTGGTGTCAATGGACGTACGCCGTTACGTGCGAAAATTGATTGAATCTGAATACTACGATCTGCCAGTGCTGTCTTTTCAAGAACTAACGCAACAAATTAATATTCAACCTTTAGGCAGGGTGGGAATGTAATGGCATGTGTACTCAGTCAGTCTTTAGTGACGTCAGGAATCAAAGTGAGGCCTTATTTCTGGCAGAAAAGCACTATCTTACTTGGCCATCGCTACGAATACGACGGTATGGAGCTCGTGTTCCGAGTAGACGATGGTGAAATTATCATCGTTTTGTTGCGAAGAATTACTCCAAACCAAGGTTTGAGCAATCCTTTCTCTGCACTGTTTTTACTCGCAGAACATGCTATCCGATTGTACCCACTCAACTGGATCATTAGTGGCAACGTTGACGTATTGCGTGGTAGCAATATGAGTAACCAAAGATTAGCGCAATTCTATTTGGGAGCCTGTGGTGCGAGTCACGATGAACAAGATGATTGGTACTACTTGCGCCTGAGTGACTACCGCCCACTTAAAAAGAGAAAGAAAGTAAAAACTCTCGACTGTTACTGACAGCATCTAATAGATGCTTCGCTTTAATATAGGTATCAAGATGAAGCAACCCTTTACCGAAACCATTGAAAAATCAGAACTTGCTATCCTTACTGCAGATGACAGAGCTGAAGTGTTCAATGAACTACTTGAAGGATTAGGTGTTGGTCCAGTAGCAGGAAATATTCTGCTTGATGGGTTAAACGCCGATCCCAAACTGATGAAACAAGCAGAACATGAATTGCTCGAGGAAGTACAACGCCGCAGACAACAACAACATCCGCTCCACGGCACTAATGCCGAAGGCTCTAGGCGCAAGCGGCCTGTGTTACTTCGTGGCATAGTAATTTAAAGGTTTTTAAATGACGGATATAAACAGAAGAAACCCAGTAGGTGGGGTAGGACCTCGACCAGAGCCGCAGACCTCATTTCAGGATCGTTTGGCTGATAAATTGGCTAATATTTTAGGGGAGCCAAATGCGGCTAAGTTGAAGGCGTTGATTAGTCAATTGCCTAAGGTGTTAGGGCGTAGTGAACAAGATAGCCTTGATCTTTATGCCAATTCATTGAGGAAACTACTAGAAAAACAAGCAGCATTTACTGGCACTGCTGCAGTTGATACTGCTGCTCATTGGATGAAATCGTTGCAAAATCAAGCGGTGAATGGTCAGATTTCACCTCAAGACTTGGTAAACGGAGTCAACAAAACACTTACTTACCAATTCCGAACTTGGTTCGAAAAGCAGTTAAGTGACAAGGTAGACAATTCGCTCCCTACAGACTTTATCAATCAGTTCCGCTTAGGAAGCCAGAGTACCCAAGAAGAACAAATAGCTAACTTAGATGCCGATGCACTTAAACAAGCTACTGCGAAGATCAGTGTGTTTATAAATTCACTTTCTCAGCAAATGAGCTCTAGTAAGGTTCGTGAGAACGCTATTTCTTTTTTGCGTAATGCATTTCGCAATCTAGGTTCGGTAGACATCAACGAGCTAAATAACTCGGATTATTTATTAACGAAAGAAAGCTTCAAAGCAGCAGTTTTAGCACAGCTTACTAGATCTTTAAATAATGCAGGTCTTACGCTAAGTGGCAGTGATGCACAACTTTTGGCAAATAAAATCACTTGGCTTCCAGGTATGTCTAAGCAGGAGCTTAGAGGAGGGCTGAACGATCTGGTGAACCAAGTAAAAGGTCAATACGCAAATGCTTATGGAGCAGGTTCGGTTAGTAAGCTGCAAATAGTACTTGATGCGGCAATTGCGAAGCTAAGGAGCTCATCTACGGATATAACGCTCTCTAGCTTATTCTCGAATATGGCTGTGAGTCTTATAAACACTCAAGTCGATGCCTTTTATAGCAGTCTTCACGAAGTGCAGAAGTTCCAAACTCCACAACAACAGGTTGACCAAATAAAACAGCATACAGCACGAGATATAAGATTTCAGTTTGAAAAAATGATGTTGAGGAAAGATGTTGGTATCGACTTTGCCACTCGTCATAAAAAAATGATGAGTAACCTAGCCGCTCTGAAAGCTCGTTTAAGTAAAATCACAGAAGATGAAAAGAAAATAACGGTAGGGACTGACGGTCAAAGGAAAGCAGATGTTAAAGCTGAGCACTCGTTAACCTCTCGTGATTTGTTATCTGTGATTGATTCGACTATTGGCGATCGTTTTGATGAGCGCGTGCTGTTTTCTTTAAATGAGCGTCGAGTGAACCGTCTTGAAAAGCGTAACGAGAAGAAAGAGGAACTCCAAGAGCTTACGACTAAACTAAAAATATTTGGTCAAGTCCAGACTACCATCAGTACAAAGTTATCGGAGATAATTAACTCAAGTACTGGTGGTGGGCATTATTATCCAGACAGGCAGCATTTTACTTATAAACATTTCGGATATGAGACTCAACAAAAGTTTGAAAAAGGTAAGGAGTTTAAGTATTTAGAAAAACATATAACTCCAAGGGTTGGTTCTGATGGAGTTAAATACTTTACTCACAAACAATTTTTAGAGCATGCAGGAGTGACTGTTAGTCGCGATGTATATTATAACAATACAGATAACAAATACCTTAGTAATTTTTCTAGCTCGGTTTCAAGTAAGTCGAAGCCAATTAACGATTCTGTACAGTTAAAAACTACTGCGTTAAGCGACATCAGTTCCCAATACAACGCAACTGTTGAAGCTATGAACAAATTTGTTCAAAAGTACCACAATATTTTGCAAGCAATCCTACGAGCGATTTAAGGATAAATAACCATGACTACACAAAACCCGGTAACTGACCCATCTCAAATGCAAGCAGAGGAACTCCTTTCGTTTCTTGAGGAAGGTGGAACGTTAAAAATGCTGCACGATGTATCAGCAGATACCATTGAGCACATTTACGCTGTTGGATTCAATTTTTTCCAATCAGGAAAAATAGAGCAAGCCGGTAAGATATTCCAACTGCTTAGCATGCTTGACCACTACCAAGCACGATTTTTTATTGGTTTAGGAGCTGCTCGTCAAGAACTGGGTGAGTACCTGCAGGCGATTGACGCCTACAGTTATGCAGCGCTTGTAGATATTAATGACCCACGCCCACCTTTCCACTCTGCAGAGTGTTACCTAAAACTTGAGCAATTAACAGAGGCAGAGAGTGGGTTTTACAGCGCGAAGGGGATGTCTGCCGGAAAACCAGAGTATGCAGATTTGCATCAACGCGCAGGCATCATGTTAGAAGCGGTGAAAAACAAAAGGAGTAACTAGAATATGAATTCTATCGCACTAGACCGCACTCAGAGTCAGGCATACTTACCGGATTCTGGTCAAACAATGTTAGATAAGGTTACTAAGACTGCATCTCACGTGTCAGCTTCAGTAACGGTTGAAAACGTAAAAGGTAAAAAATCTGAAGTACCGAACACTGGTAAAGTTAAAGTTCAGCTTGATGCACCGAACGCTGCAGTTAGCGATAAGGTCAATGAATTAACGCTGAAAGCCATGAATCAACTACAAAAAATCGTTGATTCGATTGCCAAGGTTTTACATGCGGTCGCCGACAACACGGGCTCACTAGCAGTGAAAATCCTGGCAGGGTCAGCCGATGACTTTGAGGTAGAGCTAGCTGCTATCACAGACAAACTGAAGAGCGTACAAAACAAGCTTAAGATCCAAGAAGTAAAAGTAGCGAAAGCGAAACACGAACAAGAAATAAAGGATAACGAACAAAAACTCAAAGAGTCTGAAGCTGCGGCTAAAGAAGCGAAAAAATCGGGTCTGGTTTCCAAGATATTTGGGTGGGTCAGTGCCGCAGTTTCGATTATAGTGGGCGCTGTAATGGTGGCAACTGGTGTTGGAGCAGCAGCTGGTGCACTAATGATTGCCGGTGGTGTATTGGGTGTAGTCAGTATGGCTATGCAAGAACCAGCTGTTCAAAATGCAATGAAAGAAGCTGGCATTAATGTCGATGCTCTCAGCAAAGTTATGATGGCTTTAGAGATTGCGGTTGCGGTTATTGGGGCTGTTGTGACGTTTGGCGGCGCGGCTGCGGGCGGTATTGCTAAATTGGCGGGGAAAAGTGCCAGTAAAGTAGCACAAAAAATCACTGATATTGCGACTAAAGCGGCAGCTAATATGGCAAAAGTTGCAGATATGGGTTCTAAAGCAGCCACGACGACAGCTAAAGGTATTCGATTTGCTGCAGAGTCATTAGATCTTCTTTCTAATGTTGGTAAAGGCTCTGCCGATAGTGTTCATTCCAATAATAAAGCTAAAGTGACAGAAATTAATGCGGATCTTACTCAGCAGAAAGCGGAGAAGGTGCTGACTCAATCGGTTATTGATAAGCTTAAAAAAGAAATCGCTAAGATGATGGAAGGTTTCCAAGAGTTGATGAATGTCATCATGCAGATGATTCAGGCGAAAAGCGAAACGATGGAAACGGTAATGAATCGTCCAGCGACGGTTTAAGGAGAATTTATGTTAGATAAAATTGGTAAGACTGGGAATGCAGATCTATACGGTTTGGGTGAGATAGATAAAACGACTAAGGTTGAAAAAGCCCCCGAGACAAAAACCGAAGCAGCGGTTCGTGGTAACGATGAGACGGCGGTGTCAGGTGCTAAACATTATCTTTTGGAAGGACCTAAAGCGCCGAAAAGTGGAGAACAAGCTCGCGTGGTTGAAAAGCTGATGACCGCTTTGGCACCAACAGCAAATCTGCTTATGAAAACCCTAGAAAAAGCACTTCATGGTCAATCTGGAACTCAATCATCGTCAAATACGGTTTCGGAATCTCTTGCTTTGATGACCTTACTGTACCAAGTTTCGAAGTTAAGCCGAGAACAACAAACACTTGAACGTGAAATCGCGGTTGAAGCGAATGTAGCGAGCCTTAAGAGTCAAGCACAAGAGCTAAATAAATCTGCTAAAGCGATGATCGCAATGGCTGTAGTTTCAGGAGTTCTAGCCGGTGTAACGGCAATTTTGGGCGGAATAGGTTCTGCTAAAGCTGGTAAACAAATTAAAGCGGAAGCATCGACTAATACATTACTGAAAACACAAAAAGCTGGTGTAGATAAGGCTAATGATTTGTTGAACAATGGTGGGTTATCGAAAACTCAACAGCAACAGTTAAAGCGTGTTCAGGATGTCGGGCAAGACCGTCTTGGTAATTTGACTGATAAATTGACAAAAGGGGGGCGAAAGTTTGACAAAGCTACCACCTCTAATCAAGCGCGAAATTCGATTCTTCAGTCTCTTAGTCAGATGGCAAACTCAGCATCAAATGTAGAGCAAACTAAAGCTCAGGCTCGCGGTAAAGAAGATGAAGTTCTAGCGACACGTGCACAAGCATTGAAACAGAAAGCTGACGAAAATATTGGTTTTCAAGATAGTATGCTTAAAGAGCTGCGGGATCTGTTTCGCTCAATTGCTGATAGCCAAAA
Organism: Vibrio sp. 10N.222.49.A3; assembly: GCF_041475145.1. Taxonomy (NCBI): domain Bacteria; kingdom Pseudomonadati; phylum Pseudomonadota; class Gammaproteobacteria; order Vibrionales; family Vibrionaceae; genus Vibrio; species Vibrio sp. 10N.222.49.A3. Next base: position 23,285 of record NZ_JBFRVM010000084.1, on the reverse strand, counting down.
CCAAGCATGGCGAGCATCTGCTCCTACCGTTTAAAACCACTGCGGATTAGAGTCCCCTTCTTCTAAAGTAGGTTGGCAATTTTTAGTAAGTCAGTAATGCAAGTTACTGGCTTTTTTCATGCATTTTATTTGGCAAATTCACACCTAGACTGAAATGCCGCCTAATTTCGTTAGACGTATGTATCAACTCTTCAATAAGCGTTTTAACTCGTTAAGATTTTTGTCCTGAGTCAGCAAGAACTCTTCCTTGAGGAGATCATTGACACGCTTATCTACGCTTTGTTGCGATTATCAACCCAATAATAAAACCCACTCCTAGCATAAGTTCATAGCCATTTTACTTTAGATTTTCCGCGATGTATGGAATCCACTCATTCTCGGCGTTGTTGATCAAATCAGTTTGAGGTTCAACGACGCCAAAAACTTTGAGACCAGTCGAGTCAATCGCTATATGGCGAATAGCTCCTTTGGATTTATTGCGATATTTGACCTGAACTGTCTTCGAACGGTTGCTGATACAGGTGTAGTCAGGGGACGTCAGTGGAACATCCAATAGCTCAAAGATAGAATCAATAAAGCCTTGAAGAGCACGTAATGGCGGATAGAAGATCCCCTTAATCATCAAGGCAGTTTCAATCGCGGTATCAGAATACTGGAAACCTCTACCACGCTTGCACAGAGCCTTATTGTATTCCGCCCAGTTAGTTATCTTCTTTTCCGCTTTACCCATGTCACCACCGTTCTAACTACCATAAAGGATCAGATCACAAGACTTAGAAAAGGTTCAACTGATTTAAGCAACAATGCATTCATTCTCTGTTACTAGGAGGACGATGAGCTTAAGAAATTACAATGCACAGGTGGGTGAAACTTATGCGATGAGCAAAGCGTTGAACAAGCTTACTGGGTTATAAAACTTGTCGTATTGACTAAGAAGCACACGAAACGGTGCGACTCTGTCTCTAAACTAAATTAAGCATCAAAGCCTCTTAAAGTTCATTGAGTATAAAAACTTCCGCCCGTATTTAATATCTTGCCATTCCCTCATCTTTATAATTCTTCTCACTACGAATAAGAACCCTCAGAAAAATACACAGAAGGAACACAATGGATATTTATCAGGAAAGTATCAGTTTTTTAGGTAACGGCGTGGATTTTGATGAAAACGGATTATTTCAATGTGAGTTATCATCGGATACGAATAATCATGATGAAGCACTTTTCTTAACCGTATTTAAGAACGAAACCACCATTAGCTTACACATGTCTCTCACCAGCCCTGTGGAGTTGCCAACCCCTCTTCCAGAAACGATTGCTATCGCGATTGGTGAACATGCTCTGGAACCTTTCCGTGGTGGTTTCGGTATCGGTCTAATGCCCGATAGCCGAAGGTTAACGAGCTACAAGGTTATTTTTCTCTCAAACAAACCTCAAGATTATGTGCAGAACACTTTTCAGCAACTGTTAGAAAGAATGGAGCAATGGCACCATTTTATTGAACAAGCGGATAACGCAGAGACAATCCCAGAAACACTTCCTGCTGGGATCTTTGTTTAAGTTCCCTTATTTAAAATACGAGTTTAATGTATGTCTACAATTCAAATTAATAGCCAGCATCGAGGTAATTTAGACCTCGCAGATATTCAAAATATTAAAAGTAGCGCCAAAGAAGGCGATACCGTTAAATTTGGTTCTGTATTTGGTAAAGAGTACAGCGTAACTAAAAATAGCGATGGTGACGTTACTCTAAAACAAAAAGAAAACCGAAGCTTTTTTAATCGTTTCTTTAGTAAAGCCGATTCTTCAAAAAACGGTGATTTAAAGCTGAATCAGATGAATCAACAACTGCATAAAAAAGAAGGCAGCGGCAACGTTAAGGTCTTAACTTTGACCTATAACCAAGCAAACCAAAAGATGCCGGAAGACACAAAGAACTACTTCCAGAACCTGATTCAAAAAGGTGACTATGATGTGGTTTTGTTTGCGGAACAAGAGTCTAAATTGCTTGCTAACGATCTTGAACTTGATGGTATGAACCTTCTGAGTCAAAACAAAATGAAAGTTATGACGAAAGGTCTTGGTGAAGGTGTTAGCTACACTTCAATGTCCGTTTTTGCAAAAGACGGCGTCGATATTAACGTCAAAAAAGAGTCTGAATACCGTCATGGTATCGGTGGTCGAAACATGGAATTCTTCATGGGTATCACTGGTAACAAAGGTGGCGTAAAAACGGCTCTAGAGATCAATGGTCAAGCTCTAAACGTCATTTCTGCACACTTGGATTCTAACAAAGAAGTCAAACGTGAATTCGAAGGTAACAAGTTGATGGAAGGGAGCAAACCGCATGAAGAGGTTCTGATCACTGGTGATCTGAATGAGCGTGAAAAACGCACCGCTCAAGGTTCTGATGTGATGTACGATCCAGTCGCACATGATGATACGCATTTAGCCAAGCATGGCTTTAAGTTCAATCCTCTTAATAGTCACACTTACATGCAGCTTGATAAGCACACTGGTAATATTAAACAAAAAGAAGGTCGTGACCGACCTGACTTCGGTGAGCTCGATAATACTGGCTTAACAAATAAAACAGGCAACTTACAAAACCATGAAACCAGTGTTATCACTGAAGGGTTTGATAATGTCAGCGACCACAAGCCAGTACAGTCTACATTTGAAGTAAGAGGCTCCTCTCAAAAGCTGATTGAAAACGCACAAACACATACAGCAGAAGACTTCAAAAATGAAGCAGCGTACTTAAATCCTGGTACTGATCCGGCAAAAGCGACGTTTGATGATGTGACCTCAGCGAATCAAGCTCGCCTTGGTCTAGAAAACTTGAGTAGCGATGAACAAGCGTTTGTAAAAGAGAACTTCACTAGCTTTATCATCGGCAAAGATGCCATCTTTAGCCAGCTAACAAATGGCTTTATGGAAGAGATGCGTCAGCTTCACACTGCTAACCTGACCACCGGTCAACTACAGACTCAACAAATTGAATTGACCGAGAAATACGAACAGCTTAACCGCAAAGTAAACGCTCAGTTTAACCAGCAGTTCATTGCCAACCTTTAAGATAGACTCACCAGAATACCTATTTGTGAATCTATCTAGATGAATAGGAATGATGAATACAAAAGGTGATCGTAAGATTGCCTTTTCGTTCGATAGTAATCAACCTATATATACTCAAAAAGCGTTTGACGCATTTCGTTTCTTGTCATGATCTGCTCGCCTTGGCTCGCTTCAATTTTAGCTGGATAGAAGAAGTTTAAACTCAAGAATTTGTCGATATAAAGGATTAACGAGTGGTTAAAACTGAATTACGCAACAAAGTCGTCTGCTGTCAATAAATTATAATTTTGGATTGTTAACTTTAGCTAACAAGACCTGTTTACGACAGAAATGTATTCCCTTCGTTGTGAGTGATGGCGGGTAATAAGGATAAAACTAAGTGGTATCTAGGACTTTTTTTTTATTTGTTTGTTGTTAAATTATTGATTTTATTGATTTGTGTAAAAGTGATGCAATCGAGTTCATCCTTTATTTATAAAGATATTTCATTAGAATATAGATAGTTAGCAAGAACGGATAGGAAGCATGTTGCATATCGAGGGTTCAGCGCATTATATGATGAGGTCAGTTATGTTTTTGAGAAGCATGATTGCTTGATTTACTTTGGCGAACTGCCAAAGCAACGATTGCCCTTTTCTAAATGGTGCCAGTAAACGATGTATTTCATAAGTAGATAGTCGCGACCGTGCAAAGAGGCTATGCGTGCTCCATACGAAGGGGGGTCTCTGTATTGATGATACTAATTGCAGTGGTCAAATTGCTCCAGCCCTTGATAGATAACAACGGATAACCATAGCGAGTATAGCGAAATGCCCCTTATTACTGGATTAAACCGCTTTGATGCCATGGGTAACCATAACTTTGTCACTGACAATTTAGATGAATACTTGTCTCCTATGAAAAAGAACTCTTATTGCTTAATATTCCTTGCATTGATGCTAAGCGGTTGTGCAACCAAAAACCCAGTGTCAAATGGGTTTTCTAATCATCTTCAAGGAGCACTATTTGGTTGGATAACGTTTGATAATTACACCGCTCCAGTGAGTACATTTCTAAGCGTCGATGTGTGTCAGGTTTTAGATAGTCAGTGTTTTACTGTTTTACAACAAGAGTATCAAGGGGTTCAGTTACCCGTTCAATACTCGTTTGTTATTGCTCCGATTCAAGCTGGAAATGGCGAGATGAAAGTGCGCGCTATATTGCGTTATCAAGGTGAGATTATCGCAAAAAAGGAAGAGCGATATATCTTTACGCAAGGCAGTGTATATACCAACTTAAACCTAGAGGCTTATAATAATTACTAGGAAGTAATATTTTCCTTTATTATTATGTTTAATGCGTTGGAGGATATCCTAGTTCTAGGTATATTTAAAATAAGGTCATTGGGTTTTTTATTATGTAAGCATCAGTTCCTTTGAATATATATGGCTATCCCCAGGTGCTTTAATAAAGCATGTCGCACTTATTGGTTGGAATGTAAATCAAGCGAACTTTAAAAATACCACGTTCATGTGTTTAATGTAAAATTTCTTTTTGTATCACCAGTTGAAAATTAGAAAATACTAATTAACTATCAAAAATATGTCACGACGATATCAAAAATACTTTTTTGCCAGAATTATTTTTGCTATCGAAGTTAGCGCTTGGTTATTCGTTATTATTCGGGTTGGATGGTAGTGTTATGGACTATTTATTGGTAATCGGTCTGCATTTGCAATCGCACTGCTGGCTTCGACAGTTTCTCTTGTTTGAACTGGAGGAATTAAAATTATGAAGGGTAGAAAATGGATGTGTTAGGCCGACTAAACGCCGAAAGGGTCGACTCGCACTTGCGAAAAATTCATGGTGCGTGCTGCTATGAAAAATACGATGAAGTGTTTCATTCTAGCCAGTCTCATATTGTTATCGTTCACAATGGTCAATTGAGGGTGCAAACCGGGGGTTGTACGCTAGACGTGGTCGCTGGTCGAGGGGTTTATCTTTCTCAAGGGGATTACTTACTAGAATACACACCGATAGGCGGTCAATATGCGGCTTCGGTTATCGAATTTGACAATGAACTGGTGAGTCAACTATTGCAAAAGCATAGTGACCTTTTGATGTCGTTGCCAAAGGTTGAGGATGTACAGTCTGGATTATTCCCTTTTACTCTAAACTTATTGTTAGAACAGACGTTATTAGGGATTAATACTCTAGAAGAGCAATCTTTTCCTGATGCTATTATGCGCTTAAAGTATGAGGAAATGCTCATCTTGTTACTGCATGGTGACCAAGGTGAACACCTCTACGCGTTGTTATCACAACTGACAAATCGAACCTCAGAGAGACTCCGTCGCTTTATGGATCTTCATTATCTTAAAGAGTGGAAACTGACAGACTATGCTCAAGAGTTTGGTGCGAGTCTGACTACGTTTAAAGAGCTTTTTAACGAATATTATGGTATCTCCCCTAGAGCTTGGATCAGTGAACGTCGTTTATTACACGCTCACAAACTATTGCTCACAAGCAAGATGAACATTGTCGATGTTGCGATGGAAGCGGGGTTTTCAAGCCAGTCTTACTTTACACAAAGTTACCGTCGTCGCTTTGGAACGACACCAAGTAAGGTCCGTTCTGGAGATGATCCGGTAGTAATTGTTAAGCGAAATGTCTGACGACTAAAATTTTCTGACTAATTTTGAAAGGCATTAACGGGTGTAAACCCTATTATGCTCAGCGTAACGATGAGCAAAACTATTATCTCTACTTCCTTCTGGATTGCTCGAAGTAGATACGGAGAAGATTAAAATGAAAAAGCAGCATTGGCGACGCCGTTCGCTTTTTCCTAACAACATTGTGCTGCAGAGGAAGGTCACTGTATTGCAGCGAGGCGCAAGGTACGAGGGCTTACCTAAATCAACTCAAGAGCTTAACGTTGTTAATGTAAACCACAGACAGCTACTCAGTGAAGGTGTTCTGAGTTACGACCAATTGTCTTTACTGCAGCGCTTGCTTGATCGTAATGTTGTTGATTGTTTATGTGCAAGTCAGCTAATTAAAACATATCAAAAGCTTGGAACGTGTTTAGACCGCTCTGCTATGCGCCTTTTCTTAGAAGTGGGTGGGCAACTAAGTGACGAACGGGTGTTGAACTCTTTTGAACAAAGACTGGATTACATTAATCAGCGATTAGGTTACCGCTTCAATCTAGCGTCACCTAAGACACTAATTCTTTCGATGTATTTAACCTTAAATGAATGGTGCAATCAGCAAACGGATCAGAGGGCGCTACAAGACTCCATCAAGCTTGAACAGTTAATCAATCAACTGAGTATTCAGAAAGAGTATTGGATGAGATTGTCCGGAGAAGCGAGTAGCACATTTTTTGCTGAACAACAGTTGGATCTCATTGAGAATCAGCATAGTGAATTGCATGACCAACTTCGCGTTCTCAATGAGCAACAAAATCAAGTTATTGAATCTCATCGAGCACTAGTTGAAGAGTGGAAGCCAACTCTAGATAAACTCAAGGGCTTATATGAGTGCGGTAGAATATCAGATAAATTTATATCTGAATGGAAAATATGGTGTAGCCAGGCTCGAGTACAAGCTCCTGAGCTGAGCGATATTTGGGATGCATGTGAGCTTGTGTTTAGCGATCTAAATGCCGTCGCTAAAATTTGGCAATGGTTTCAAGATATGCAAACCGTTGGCAGAGTGGATCATTACTACGTTGATATTCAAAACAATGAGTGCGGGCAAGCTTGTAACAATCTCAGGCAGATTTAAATAGGACTAAATATGTTAGATAAAATGATGAAATCCCTAGCGGAAACGTTAAGGGAGGGGGATTTTATTGCCTCAAGTAATGGTTCCTATGATATCGAAGTTGACCAGATGCAGCTTAATATTAGCCAGCACTCATCATGGATCTTGTGGGAAACCGTGCTCCCATTTTATTTTGAATCGCACCTTGATTTTCAAAAAGAGCAGGCGCTAAAACATTGTATGCAGCTCTCCTTGAAAACGTTGCGAGATACACGCAGCACGTTGACGGTGAATGACAAAGAACAGTTGATTATGCAAGGGAAGATGATTATGGAAAGTGCAACGACAGAAGAGCTTTGCACGCAGCTTGCTAAGCACGTAAATTTAGTGGAGCAGTTCAATGATTTGCTCGAACATCAACGTGTTAATCATACTGTTAGTCACAGTGTTTGGATCCCATAATGCTTGCAGTTTTAAAGTCACAAATAAGCAGAATCGTGCTGTCAGTAGTGTACGTTTCAAGTTTGATAATAGCAGTTCCTTCACATACCTCTGAGCTTGATTGGGTCGATCAACCGTTTCGTTATTACGCGGACAATGATTCACTAAAAGAACTGCTGAATAACTTTGGCGCAAACTACCGTGTTTCAGTGTCGGTTAGCGACAAGGTAAATGACCGAGCCAGTGGTCGATTTTCACCAGAAGATCCAGCCGAGTTTCTCGATTATCTGGCACAGGTTTACAACTTGATGTGGTACTTCGACGGTGCAGTGCTGCATGTATACAAAGCGACAGAAACCCGTTCACAATTGTTGCAGCTCGAACTGTTAACAGCTCGCGAATTACGTAGCACCCTGATCTCGACAGGGATTTGGGATTCTCGTTACGGCTGGCGTGCAGCGGAAAATAAGGGGCTGGTTTACTTAGCTGGCCCACCGAGATACGTCGATTTAGTTGTGCAAACGGCAGAAGCACTGGAAAGCAGACTGGTACAGAAATCCAATTCAACAGATGAATTGTTTGTCGATATTATTCCCTTGAAGTATGCATCTGCGACAGATCGAGAGATCAGTTATCGTGACCAAGGTGTCACGGTTCCTGGGATTGCTTCGGTACTAAGCCGAGTGCTTTCAGGTGTTCAAACTCAGGTTAAAGTGGCGAAAAAGAACGAAGAAGTAATAACCAATACGCCTAAGAAAATTACTAATAATGTCTCTTTACATAGCGGTGCATCGGTTGAAGCAGAACCAGGTTTAAATGCAATCATTGTGCGTGATACAAAAGCTCGATTACCGCTGTATCACAAGTTGGTGGCGCAGTTAGATCAACCGCAGTCAAGGATCGAAGTCGCACTTTCTATCGTTGATATTAGTGCTAATGACTTAAGTCAGTTGGGTGTTGACTGGCGAGCTGGTCTTGCAGTGGGTAACAACAGTATTTTGGACCTCAAAACAACTGGTGACGTAGGTAATGGTGATGTCAAGCTTGGTAGTGGGCAAAATTTTAAGTCTCTGCTTGATGCGACGAACCTAAATTATTTATTGGCTCAAATTCGTTTGCTTGAATCTAGAGGTAGTGCGCAAGTGGTTTCCAGACCAACCTTGTTAACACAAGAAAATGTGGAAGCGGTCCTTAATAACAGCAGTACATTTTATGTCAAGTTGATAGGCAAAGAAACCGCAGCACTAGAGAAAGTGACTTATGGAACGTTATTGAAAATTGTACCTCGCATCGTTGGCGACCGTTTGGTTGAAAGACCTGAAATCAATTTGAGTCTGCATCTAGAAGATGGTGCGGAAATCCCCGATGGTGACATTGATGGTGTTCCTTCAATTCGTAAAACAGAAATTAGTACTTTGGCAACGGTAAAGCAGGGGCAAAGCTTGCTGATTGGTGGAGTATACCGTGATGAAATTAGCAACAAGCTTCGAAAAGTTCCTTTGTTAGGAGATATTCCATACCTCGGCGCTTTGTTTAGAAGCACGGAAAGCTCCACGAGAAGAACAGTACGTATGTTCATTATAGAACCAAGAATTGTTGTCGATGGTATCGGAGACAACGTACTTATCGGAAATGAATATGACTTAAGGCCAAAGATTGGCACGTTGAATAGTATTTCCAATAACAGTGCAGGCCTTAAATCAGCACTTGCTTTGTACAGCTGTACAAAGGAAGTACAAGCAGTACGTTATCAGCAAGATTTGTTGTCACAAGGAAAGTCATCGTTGTTAGCAGAATGTGAGCTTCCTACGGGGCAGAAAGGGTGGAGAGTACAAATTAAAGAGTGTAATGGCTCAGAGAATCATTGCGTTCGACCATTAGAGGAGCAGTAACCTCAATGCAACAATGGAAAATTCGTATTCTTTCCGGTGTTCATTCCGGAGTGGAAGTCACTTTACCCAACGATTCATTGGTATTGGGTAGTGATGACTTTACCGCTGATTTAGTCTTAACCGACTCTGGCATTAAAGCAAGTCACCTCGTTTTAGTTTGCGATGGTGAAACGGTTTCACTACGTGAGTGTGAAGAAGTCTCAGTCAATAACGAAATTATCGCCGTTGATGCCGGTGGCGTTGATTTGTCGCGAAAAGCCTTGGTTTCTGTGGGTCGTTTAACCTTTGCTGTTGGTTATTTGGAAGATGATTTAGTTATTGAGATGGCAAATGACGTAGCAAGCAAGCAAGCGAAACCAATTGGCCATAAACCATCATCGGGTTGGAAGAAAATGCTGCTCATCGGATTGATTTGTGGCCTGATCCCAAGCGTTATCTTTATAGGTATTTGGTACGACCAAGTGCATGCGAGCGACAAAGACGTAATCACAGAAGCGGAGCCGATAGTCTTGGTACGCAATATTCTTAGTGAACTCGAGTTGAACGATGTTCGCGTTGAATGGAATGCCAATGCTCTACAGGCTGTACTTGAAGGTTACGTAGAAGATAGAACGCAAAAGGTACAACTGCTTGGTCGAATTGATGCATTAGGTATCAACTACAAGAGTGACCTGAGAACGATGGAAGAGATACGTCGTGGTGTGCGTTTTATCTTACGAAACCTCGGTTATCACCAAGTAAAAGTAGAAAATGGTAACGAGACAGGTACGCTGCTGTTAACGGGTTACATTGATGATGCAAGTCGTTGGAACCAAGTTGAGCAGATCTTAGAACGAGATGTCCCAGGGCTTATCGCTTGGAAAGTAGAGCTACAAAGGGCGGGGGCATACATGGTTACTCTAAAAGAGTTGTTAGGAGAAGCGGAGCTCTTAAAGAAAGTTCAGCTTGTTACTAGCGGTGATCGTATTGAAGTTCGTGGCGAGCTTGATGATGTTGAAACAACTCGATTTTATGGTGTAACGAGAGATTTTCGAGAGCAGTATGGCGAGAAACCATATCTTGTCTTGAAATCTATTCCTAAAGTGAGCAAAGGAACAAACATCGATTTTCCGTTTCGTAGCGTGAATTTTGGCCTATTTCCTTATGTCATCCTCACTGACAATGTTCGTTACATGGTAGGAGCTCGCACTCCTCAAGGGTACCGTATTTCAAGCGTTACTCCGGCAGGAATTGAACTCGTAAAACGCGGGCGGGTAATCACTATTGATCTAGAGTATGAAGGTGAAAATAACAATGACTAATCTTGAGCAGTTATTACAAGGCGATTCAGGGCAGCAAGAAAAAGAGGTGATCATTTTTAAGTTCAAGCAAGCGCAATCAGCGATAAAGCGTCAGCTCCATCTTGGCTGTTCACCAAAAGAATACCAGTTGCTACACAAACAGCACGAGGCTTATCAAGCAGCATTAACGGTAATTGAAACATTTCTAGACAACAAATAAAAGAAGGCGATATATATGTCATTTTATGATTCGAGTAAAGGCGTTAACCTCGACGCAGTTAAAGCTAAATTGTTACAGCAATCAAAAACAGCGAATGAAGCGGTAAACACCGCGATCAAAAACTTAGAAACGAACGCAGACGATCCTTCAAAGCTTGCAGAGCTACAGCATACAATCAACAAATGGTCTGTGGTATATAACATCAATGCGACCACAACACGTGCAATCAAAGACGTGATGCAATCAATTCTGCAGAAGGTATAACCTATGGATAAAGGCATGTGTTTACTTCTGGCTGAGACAGCGTTGATGGCAACCGGTCTGCATCGTCATGAAGAGGCAAATACCATTGCGGAATGCCTTGAGTTGCAAGGTGATGCAGAAGAAGTCGTTGCTATGATTCGTTCAATGAGTTTGATGAATCGTGGCTTGTACGAGGACGCTCATCGTTTACTTGAACCGCTTTGCGTGACACGCCCAGACTTAATCGGTCTGGCTGCGCTAGCGGCAGGAAAAGCTGGGCTCTTAAGCAAAGCCGAATCGTGGTTAGATATGGCATTAAAAGGCAATGAAGAAAACCAAGCCTTTGCCATGAGTTTTTCTAAAGACATCAGGAACCTTTAATGAAGGTTGAAAGCAACGGAATCAACAACATGCTCAGTCAGGTGCCGAAAGCACCCCGGAATGATACACCTGATGCGAACAAGATGAACCGTTTGATGAGTGAGAACCCACCAGATAAGAACATACCGACTACGAAAAAAAATACGGATAGTGTCACGCGGTCTAAAGGTAGAACAGCAGCTATTAAAGAGTGGTACGAAGCACTAAAACGTTCTGGAGACTTCAGCGCAGCAGCGCTTAGCAGAACGCTTAAAGACGCGTTTATTTCGCCTAGTGAGAAAAAAAAAGCCTTATGGTATGCCTTTAGTCAGGAACAAAGCGCAAAAGGCACTGATAAAGCATCACCAGAATTGTTGGCATTATTTAAGCATGAGCTGTTGGGCAGTTTTTCAGGGCGCTTGCTAGCGACTCCCCCTAAAGACCGCCGAGAGTTGAAAGCGTTGCTTTCTGAACATTTCCCACTTGGTGCGCAAAAAGAACAAGCGCTTTGGCACTGTTGGGGTGAGTTGAAAGACATCCCTGCCCAAGCTCCAGTATTGGAGGTGGTCCGAAAAGAACTGAGCTTTGTTATACAAAAGAATGCCATGGTCAAGAACATGTTGAGTTACAGCCACAAACTAGACCTCTCATAGGAACGGATATGATTAATACGCAGTACACAGAAGTGATGCAAACCAACCTCGAGCAAGTGCAAGACGCACAAGCTGAAGCGGGACTTAGTGAGCGTTTCGAGCAAGCGATGCTATCGCCTGAGGGAAATCACGGTTTAGAAGGTGGCTTGTTAGAAAACATTAGCGAACTGAAAAACACCATCGACAATGCAAAAACTAACTTAACCGATAGCATGGCAATGGTTGGTGACGACCCTGCTCAGCTCTTGCAGATGCAATGGGCGTTGAGTCGAATTACCTTTCAAGAGGAGCTGATTGCCAAGACGGTAGGTAAAACGACACAGAATGTAGAAACATTGTTGAAGGCCCAATAGTCATGATGAAGACAATACGTGCCGTGTGCATGTTACTCGTGTTATTTTTAGCTGGCTGTCAGACGGAGCTATACACTGGAGTAAGCCAGAAAGAAGGCAATGAAATGCTGTCTATTCTGCTTTCTGAGGGGGTCGTGGCAACCAAAGAACCGGATAAAGACAACACCATAAAATTGATGGTAGATAACGCTCAAGTCGCATTTTCGGTTGATGCTCTGAAACGTAAAGGCTACCCGAAAGAGCAGTTCTCAACACTCAAAGAAGTGTTTCCGAAAGATGACCTGATTTCGTCTCCGATTGCAGAAAGGGCGAGGCTTATATACGCGAAATCGCAAGAACTATCATCAACGCTGTCACAAATTGATGGAGTGTTAGTGGCACGCGTTCACATTGTACTTGAAGATAAAAACCTTCGTCCAGGTGAACGTCCAACTCCTGCTTCTGCATCAGTGTTTATTAAACACGCAGCGGATGTGGCACTCGACTCTTATGTACCTCAAATTAAGCAGTTAGTGAACAATAGTATTGAAGGGCTTAACTACGAACGTATTAGCGTTGTCATAGTACCATCTTCGGAAGTTCGTGTGACGGCTCAAAGCAAGCAATTTGAAAGCATTTTGTCTATTCAAGTGACCAAGGACACGGCAAGCAACTTGATTGCTATCCTCGTTTTCTTGTTACTACTTATCATCGGTTCTAACGCAGCGACGTTTGCATGGTGTCGTAGGAATGCGCAACGTGGTTAATTCTGATACGCCAGTTTCTCAGATTTATCATCAGTTTAATTATTGTCCTTGCAGTTATATTGATGAGAGTTGGATAAGCAAGAAACAGCCTTGGTTATTACGAGTCCAAGACTGGAGACACCAGGCTGCGATCAATCAATGGTGTATTGAAGAATGGCAGCTATCAACGATTACTGATCATGTTTTTAATCATCCATTTAATAGTTTGGTGTTACTTCCAGTTGAAACGACTAACAAATTACTTTTGCTGATTGGTGGGGCAATGTATTGTGAATCGATGCGCCAAGTTGTCTTGAAACAACCAAAGCAGTGCCTCAATCATATTTTTGGTGTCGATGAAACGCGTTTTTTAATTCAACACGGGCCAATGATGATCTCAAATTGGCCAAACGGTTGGCAAAAAACATTGCCGGCGAGTTTAGATGAAGCCAGCTTTGAAAAGGCAGCCCGTGAACTTGGGTATCTATGGGTCACATTTTTACTGGAGAAATCACCATCAGAGCTTGTACAAAGGTGGCAGTTCAAGCTCGATTGTTCATTAACCCAAACAAAACTCAGTGCTGATTGGTTCGATGAAACGCATCGAGATCTTGCTTATCGACTTATAAAGAAAATCGCAAAACAGGTAATCCCTCAATGGTTTCATTTGTTGAAATAAAAACTGACAACTTGCAGTTGGCTACAGGTCTAAAGATTCTCAAAGCAAAGGATTATGTGAGTTATTTAGATTCGCAACACTTGGTTGAAGCTGCACACTCTAAAGCCGAGAGCATTATTACAAAAGCTGACGATGCTTATGAGTTAGAAAGACAGCGTGGTTACCAGGATGGTATCGATCAAGCGAAGATAGAGAGCGCAGAAACTATGATGTCAACGCTTGCACGATGTAATGAGTACTACTTGCAAGTCGAACAGAAAATCACTGGCGTAGTGCTTGATGCCGTAAGCAAAATTATCAGTAGTTTCGACGATGTGGAAACAACGGCAATAGTGGTGAGGGAAGCGCTTCAGCTGGTCAGTAATCAGAAACAAGTGATTCTGCACGTGCACCCCGAGCAAGTGACAGAGGTGCGAGATAAGGTTTCCTTAATACTCAGTGACTTCCCGGAGGTCGGCTATGTTGACGTTATTGCAGATGCGAGACTCAAAAATGGTGGGTGCATACTGGAAACTGAAGTCGGTATTATCGATGCCAGTATCGACGGGCAACTGCAAGCTCTTAAGCAGGTGATCACTAAGCAATTCAGTGAGCGCCAACAGATACAGTCTTGACGTGCTTATCTTTAACTCTCGAAAGCTCAGAAAAACGCTGGGCTTTTTGAGCTTTACTTTCTATTCACTGTACCTTTCTACCATTTCTCTAGTTTTATCTTAGCTTCCCATCCGATCTTTATAAACGGCTTAAAATGAAAAAAAGCCGACCATATCTGGCATATTCTGTGACTGTTATTGAGCACAATACTTACATCAACGGGAACTCTGATTATCTTAAAGGCTCTATTAACTATCGCCTCATAAGAGAGTAACGTTCGTTCAGAATACTGAATTTGTTTTTCTAAAAACGGTTAATCTAACAAAATTAACCAGCAACAATGGAAAATAAAATAATGTGATAGGTGTATTTAAATTCGAAATTTTATATCTTTTATTTTAAATAGATACATCAATATTAAATATCAGGATGGTAGGTGAGTATGGATAAGGTAAATACCTTACTAATTGAGCTTGGTAACACACTCGATATTGAACGGGTGACTGCATATGATTATCAAATGTGGACAGTATATATGTCTGCAGGCAAAGAGATTGAAGTTCAAGGCTTGGATGAGAGAGAAGAACTGTTACTTTCAATCAAGGTTTGCCAAGATGAAGAGTCATTTGAAATTAAAAAACTGAAAACACTTTTGGAATATAACTTCTTATACCGGGAGTCAGGTGGGGTACAGTTCTGTATAGACCCTAAAAACAATGATGTACACATGCAGATAAGTATACCACTTACCTCAGAAGTGAGTCGTGTTTCTATCCTGATTACTCAGCTTATGGAGCTTTGTGAACTGTGGAAGCAATATCTAACGGCTCAGTTTCAATCGATTGAGCAACATAAAAAGCTGCATACTTTCATCTCTGTTTAAAAGGTTAGGGTTATGGTAAATATCAATACATCACATATGCATTCGCTGAGCGAACTCACTGCACAGTTATCTACACAAAACCAATCGGACGACAAAGAAGTTCGGGCTCACGGAGGCAAGGACATCTTTGTTAAAGAAGGTGCGCCGAAAAACACAAGCGTAAGCTCTCGTATCAATCACCAAAACAAAGCGAAATCGATCGTCGTTGATCTATTGGTTAAGCAAGGTCTGCCAAAAGGTGTCGCCAAAGCTATGATGCAAAACGTACTGAATGGTGAAAATAAGTTGACTCTTGGAAACCTTAAAGACCTAGAGCGATTATCGACAGGGCCTAGAGAGAATTGGCCAAGTGTTTCAAGCACTTCAAAACCATCCAGCGCAGGTAAAACCGCTCCAGCAGATGCCTTGATTAGAAAGCACCAAGCTACACTGCAAAAGTTGGGTGATTTCGCTTGTACTGACCTTAATACCTTCGGTGATAAGAGATCTGAGTTCTATCAAGCGAAAGCGAAGCCAAGACTAGAAGGCTTCTACGCAAATCCAGCAAGAGTTCAACAAGATAAAAAAGCGACCATGTCAGCAAACATGGTTCAAGTGGCGGCTCAAAGAGGCAATAGCCCTCAGATGGGGACACTTCAAAACATTGCGAAATCCGTTCAGGACGCAAAAGCCGGTTGCTGTACTACGTTTGCCTTTGCCGCGGCCGCTGAAATGATTCAAGGGATGCAGGGTGATGCGAATCAAAACACTAAGGTCGAAGTAGTGGCATTCAAGAAAGGACACTCAGGCACGCACTTGTATGTTTTGGTTGGTAGACAGGACGGTAGTGATATCAAAGACCCAAGCTCATGGAATAAAGATGTGAAAATTGTAGACCCTTGGGCAGCTTCAGCATTTGGTGCGAGAATGTTTGGTGATATTGCTCATCCACCGGTTTCCAACATGTTCCCACCATCTGAAGTGATTTTTTCTAGCCACAAACTGGACTAAAGATTCCATAATCGGTTGCTAATATTTACTACCAAAAAGGAGCAGTATTACTTTGCTCCTTTTATTTTTTTAATGTAAGTGATATTAATCTGGAAAATTAACTGCTCAAGTCTATCCATTCTCTAGCGCACATTTTCGATACCCTTTTCGGCACTTCAAGAAACCTATTCCACGCAACGCATACCTTGGAAACAATGTCCTCATAGTCTTCGAAGCTTTGGTTCGCTAAGTAGTGTTGTCGTAACCAACTCCATACTTGTTCTATCGGGTTAAGCTCTGTCGAATATGGGGAAAGTTTGATGATACTGACATTATCAAATTTGTGGGCGATATCATCGGTATGCCAACCTGCGCCATCCATTATTACTACAGCATGCCTTCCTTCCTTTGTCTGTGATATCGGATATTTGCTTTAAGTGTTAGATCATAATGTCTTTATTGACCCAAGGCACAACCATAGCTTCTCCAATCCCTCAGCTAGGACAAACAGAACCGAACAGGTAAGCGTACTCAAATTGCTGCTGTTTTGGCGCCCTTGGGCGCGTTCCTGTTTCAGCCCACAAGCGTGTCGTTGTGTTTTGTTGTCCGAATCTAGCTTCGTCTTGAAACCAGACATCAACACTCTCCAGCCCAATATGACCGAGGATCTTAAGGATCGTTTCTATTTTGAATTTTTTAAAATCGTCTTGGATTTGCTGTGATTGTTTGGGGTGTTTGGATCGAGAAGTTATCCAAGAAAAGCCCATGTGGTCGAGAAGATAATAGATAGAATTAGGGTGGTAGTATTTATCAAAGTTTTCCACGATGTAATCATGTATATCGCTCCCGACAAGGCGCCCGCCAGAAGGGGACTCTGCTTCTTTCTTAATGAACGCGCTGAGTTGTTTTCGTTGCTCTACATTGAGATATGCAGGCCTGCCTGTGCGAGGTTTCTCTTGAAGTCCTTCCAATCCTTCTTCAAGAAATGTCTGGACCCATTTGTTTACACTAGTTCGACTGACTTTGAGGTATTTAGCAATTTGAGTGTGCTAGTGAACTTCTTTGAAGTGGGCAAGTGCTAGTAAACAAACCTTCATTTGAATGGTTTTTTGTTGGCTTGCTAGTTTTTTAAAATCTGTCTTATTAAGGCTATCCATAGCTATTTTCTGCAAGAGTTCGACGACCTCAATTAGATCATATTTTTACTTTAATGGGTGTTACTGATTGCCTGTTTGAAGTCCTTTTTGGCTCGTTATGTGCGGTGCGGGCGCAAAAGGCTGGTTTGATATTCGTGAATACATTATCGGACACCATTCATATGATCAGTGCTTATGCTTCATCAAATAAGCTCGTGTTGGGGCAGATAAAAACTGAGTACAAGCTAAGTGGCATTTGATTGCGAAGCCAATAGCGATTAACTATCGCGGGGCCCTTTCAATACCTCGTCTAGGCTCGGAATCAGCGCTGATATCAAATTAACGGATAATAATAGGCTATTCGAATATCAAAGGTTGGCACACAATGAGGGACTATCCGTCAACGGCCAACCTTATATATGATTCTATTGAAACTGTTCTTCAGTTCAGCTTGAGTTGCTTATCCTCTTTCAAATCTATTGCCCGAGATACTTGGCTTGGCGAGAATGTCGGGTTTTGAAAGCGTGGCAACAATTTGTAGAGCCAATGCTTCTAAATCAAAAACTGTTAAACAAGGTATACAAACCAAGGGAACTCGTCCTTTGGGAGCGTGTAACGGAAAAATTTCATCGTCAATAACTTGGGTATGATATTGACGATTAAATCCAGCCTTCTGCTAAGTACATCAACCTTAGCTGACTTGGTGAACCAAGCTTTTCTAGCGCCGAGAGTTGGCCTTGATCGAGGTTCGGGCTTTTATCCAAGTATACTCGTCCGTTCGGTGTATCTAGAGGGAGCTTGTAAGTCAACGTCTTATTGATATCCTGTGCCTTTCCTTGGTCGATAGATCTTACTGCTGGCATTAGCCAGTCCCAATCTTCTTTGAGCAACTTCTTAAGTGCACTGTTGGCCTCTGACTCAGTTTGGCTCGGTGTATCTTCGATACTCAATTTATTCGTTGATCCAACATCTGGCACCAAGTTCTCACTTGCATCAGAGCCCAACATTTTCTTAAGCGTTAAGCGCGCCAATTCCATATCCTGAGCTTCTTTCGGTGCTTGAGGTGATGTCATAGATTTGTCTTCTTTTGGGCCTAGGTACGCAATCAAAGCACGTCCTGATGCAGCATCTTGCATACTAAAGGAGAACTTCCCTTTGCTGTTAGACACTTCAATTCGAGGTAACACACCAGACATAGGTTCTTGGTGAATTTGCTCTTGAACTTCGTTGTTCAGACAGTAGGAACTCGCTTGACCGGCTACAAACCCAGAACCAGTGATTAAGCCAGATGCTGCTACACTGCCTAGCGCTTCTTTTGCAACAACAAGGACACCAGTTGTGCCCACAGAGGTGACACCAAATGCACCAAGGCTTCCCGTCGCCATACCTAAGGTCGCTCCAACCGCACCTTCAGCAGATTGAGTGGCGTGCTCGTGCGCTAATGCTTGTTGTATCGGCAATGCCAACCTTTGGTCATGACCGGGCAATTGCGCAATCTGTTCTAGTTGGTGATAGTGCGCCTCAGCATCACCATTGACTGCCGACTTATGTAATTCACGCCCCGTGGCGATCAACAAACCAACACCTGGTAACGCCAAGTTAATTACTGCGTTGATACCAGTCCCTTTGATTGTTTCTTTTGCCATCTCAAGCAGTTCAGCACCTAAGCCGTCCATTTTGCCTGGGTATTGGTTTTCGATGCTGACTTGTAAGCGTGGGTCTTTGCTGATCGAATCGAACGTGCTTTTTAGATTTTTATAAGCTTTATCGTCAATCTTCACTTCATCTAATAGGCTTACGACTTCGAGGACCTTACGCGCAGTTAAAGGCTCGCCACGATACCCTGCTGTGCTCACAAGAGAGAATGCCAATAATGCCGTTTCTGGTTTTTCTTCTTTTAGCAGCGCCTGTTTTAAATCAAGGTGGGTCTTAATATTTTCTTGGTGGTACTTTTGATATGTAGATCGCAATATGGTGTCACTCACTGCCGTGAACTTTTGCCCTTTATGAAAGGTCGACGGCTCTTTGGCTTTACCGTGCTTACTGATCACCCGCTTATCTTTTTGTGCCGCGACAGTACGAAATTGATCCAAGCTCGGAATCTGGCTTTGGCTAGTTGAAATTACCATGGGTGAACTCCTTAAACTCTAAGTGTCTCAATGTGGGATTGTTCTGGATTGATAAATTGGGTTGGGTCTTGGTCTAACATTGCAAATCGAGCCTGCCAGAGTAGGGTTTGCTCATTTAGAAGGTGAAACCAAGTTGATAGGCTCGCTGCGTTTAAGTACTCAATCGGCTTTCTGCCCGCAAGAACCAATTGCCTACCATTTGGTGCAAGTGAAAGGGTCAAGCTCCCATCCGCGATACCGAAATAGTTAGCATGCGCAATGAGTTCAAGACCTTTCAGTCTCAGTTCACCGCTTTTTTCGAGACCGCCAAAAACCACCGATAAAACAAAATCGTTTTGATCTGCCTCACTAAAGTAAATAACGTAACGATCATCAACTAATAATTGGCAACGATTTTCTTCAGCAAAATAAAGTGGAGGTAGTTCATTTATTTCACAAAACTCTTTTATTAGAACTTGTAATGTGTTCATCGTTTATTCCTTCTGTTTTATCTTGCTAGTAAACAACAAATAGTATAATTACGATGTCGAAAGTGGCTTTTATTTTGTTGATTTTCTAAACTGTCGTGATGTGTAGCACAAAGAACAAATGAATTTAATCGTCTTTGTTACGCAATTAAGCTCTCTAGTGTGAGGTTCCCCTGAACAGTTCTTGATGCTCAAGAAGAGTTATGCTGTAAAGCTCTTTGCGAAGTGTTTGGATTCACCGCAGTGGGTAAACAAGGATCGGACTCTGTCGTCAGAGTCTGTGTTTACCCCCTGAAGTCTTCGAGAGCAGAGCTTAGTAACGGTTCTATTGGATTTAGTGAGTTGCCAGCTTGCAAGCATACTTACAGCAGGAGGGGGGGAGTATAGCAAACTGGCTAAATCACTGGTTCTTATAAATTATCGTTTTTACTTCATCTAGCTGTTCTTAGTCAAGGTAAGGAGGTAGCTCGCCCCCTTTCATTTCGATATATAAAAAAAACAGGCCAATACTGAGAGCCCCCCTTGGCACTCTTAACCTATACTACCCTCTCGGTGTTTATATAGGTTCTAAGAGGTCACAATGCCTACTATCTCAGCGATTCATCAACCGATGAACTCAACAGCAATAAAGAAAAGCAACCACGCAGAATCAACTCAAAGTATCGTAAAAAGTGTACATGCCTCATCAGCAAAACAAACCTCTATAGGTTCAAGCGTCGCAAGCCCAACGACTGGCAAGTCTCATTTCAATCACGCCTATACATCACCAAAAGGGACACAAGAATTCTACTCGCAAAACAAAATGTCTTTTTCACAAAAACTAGAAAACTTTTTATCCGAGTATTTGATAAGTAAACCTGGCAGTGAAAAGAAAAGAGTAAAAGAACTGTCAAACATTGCGAATGTAACGGTAAGCAAAGATTTCAACGTCACCTGCCCACTTCCAAGTAAAGTCGGGGGCTTTAAACAGTTACTTTCAGATATAACAAAAGGACACTCTCCAACTAAAGGTGAGTTCTACCCTAAATTTAAAGCTCTAGTCCAACAATCTTTCAGCGAGATTATTTCTCTAGCACCGAAGAAAGGCCATAAAGATACTATCGAACTCAAGTCGCCATCGGTCGTATCACCTTTAGTTGATAGGCCTGTGTCAGATACTAATGTGACATCAAAAACCGCGCCTACTTCACTAGGAGTAACATCAGAACCAAGCCTAGAGACATCTAAGGGCAGCATAAGCTCATCAGAAAAAACAACCATAGAAAAGAGCAAGCAAGCTGACAATCAAAAAAACGCGACTAAAGAGCAAGTAACAGACGTTAAGTTACAAAACTATTATGAGCATGAGAGCACTTCTATCAAGAAAGAATTTGAATCACTATTTAACGCATATGCTAGCTCAAGCACTAAACATGCTGAATACGCACAGAGCTATTCTTATGATTGGTCAATGACATACTCTAATGGGTGTTACCAACTTGAATCATTACCTAAAACGGCTGAAGAATTTGCAAGTAAGTTTTGTAAGCTAACTGAAGAGCACTCCCCTAATGGTTCCTTAGGGAAGTTAGTAAAAAAAGCGTTAACAAATAAGACAACATTAGGGCAGATGTTGAGAGTTAACAAGGCCTCTACGCTAGGTCCTATGTCTCAACTGTTGCCTACAACACTGAAGGTGGTATTAAAAAGCAACTTATCTACCGAAACCGCTGCAACCTTCCAAAAAGTAGTAAAACAGGAAGTGAGCGAACAAGAACAACTTAATGCACTAAAACAGAAACAATTACCGTCACAGCTACAAAAGCTTGAACTTCAAACTAACCTCTACCAGTCTAATGTAAAAGAGTTTCCAGAAGCAGATTTAAAATGTCGTAACTTCCAAAAAGCTTTAGTAAAAGCAGTGAACAGAACTAATTCTGTTGATAAAAATAACGAACTACAAAGAAAAACAGAATTTAGAGGGCAAGGAACAGTGTTTAAAGAACTAAGCCCTAGCATAGATTTACCTGTAAATGATCAAAGTAAACACACGCTATTCGATACGAACAAAACCTACGGTATTGGGGACTTTGATAACATTGTAAGCAGTAATTTTGTAATCAAAGAAAAGACAGACTCATTCGAGAATCACCTATCAAGGTTAAATCAGAACATTGGCTTCCATATCGAAAAACTTCCAAATGAAGCCGAAGTCGCCAATGTAAACACACTCGGCATTAACCCATTAAATATTGATGTAGATAGAATGATGGCAAAATTGACGAATCTAAAACCTCTATTGTTAGAGCCAAAACCAAGTTGGAGAAGCCGACTAATTCAGCTGTTTCACCCTAAAGGTGCCGAAAACGAAGCTGAACGTCTGTCTTATCAATATATGGATATTTCACACTTACAGGCACTGAAAGACGATATATCAACCAGTTCGGAGGCAATGAAATTAACCGACCTATCGAATAAACCTTGGATGCAATATTTAGTGGCAAAGCAAGTTGAATCACTAAAATCAGATTGCCAAAGTTATAAATTGGGGCCATTTACCATCGCCTCTCCAGCGAAAAAGCAACTAGATGCACTGCTAAGTTCGAACGAATGGCTACAGAGCAAAGCTTAAAAACAAAACTTGATGATCGCACGTGATCCCTTGTTTTCGCAAAGTAAATTATTGAGGTGTAATGTTGAAATTTGAAGCCGTATTATCAGAACTTGCTGAACTATGGGGAATTGAGATCCCCGTTGAATCCGATGCGATTGAAATAATCGATAATCAGGAAAGCCTTTGGGTTCTAGAATCGCCAAAGCAATCAGATTTATTTACCTTGTATACCCCTCTACATGTCATTGTAGACCAATATAAGATGAGTGATTGGTTAAGTTTAAATATGCAGCGGGACTTACTTGGAAGCTGCTGGATTGGACTAAACAACGAAGAACTATGTCTAGGCGTGTCCTTACCAAAGGATAAATTTGACCATAACGAGCTGAATAATATTTTTGAAAATATGCATTTAATTAAAGATAAGGTTCATGCTTTACATGATTGCAATGAAAATGTTCATATTGATCTGGCTTTAATTAATGTGAAATTTATGTAGCTAACGGGTAGATAAAGTTACAACTCATTTTATCTGAATCGCGAGGTGACAAGTTTGCGTGTCATCAGCACGGCTTTGTTGCGTAATTCAGTTAGAGACAGAGCAGCCCCATTTCGTGCGTTTCTTAGTCAATACAGCAAGTTTCAGGCATACCTAACCCAGTGAGCTTGTTCAACGCTTTTATCATCGCGTAAGTTTCTCCCACTTGTGCATTGTAATTTCTTAAACTTAAACGACCACCAAATAACTGTTTAACTCGATACATCGCTGTTTCTGAGAGGGAGCGTTTGTGGTAACCATTCCGCTCTTTCCAATACTTATTTGAGCCATATGACTTCTGGCAACCT
>NZ_JBFRVM010000083.1:0-10834 GCF_041475145.1 Vibrio sp. 10N.222.49.A3 | reverse complement strand
CCACGGTTAATGAGTGATTGATTGTATTTGTTTTATAACGTGGTTTAGGCATAAGGCTACGATAGGGAGTAAATGTAGCTGATCAGATCGTAGGTTATCTATTTAGTTCCACTGATATTACGCAACAAACCCTGAACAGTATCTAATTCCAAATTTCATCATAAACCCCTCACAACATAAATTAAATATAAATTATTATCCCATAGCCTTTGCATTCGTTATTTTTAATAATAAATAGAGTGAATAGACCTCACAACTAATAACCATTGCCTCTGTCGCTCAGTCAATAGAATATTCAGAAGTCATAAAGTCAACTAAGTAGTGACAAATCACTTTTCTAAGGAGGACAAGCTTCTAGGTTTAAAGATATTTCAATTCAATTAAATTTGGTCGTTGAAATCATGATTTTTCTTATAAATAAAGAGTAACTTGCTATGATAAATAAAAATCCAACAAAACCAATTCATCAAAAAAAATCAAGGTTTAGATACTATTTACGCTATCTTCGGATTAAGTTTAAAAGATATACCTTTAAAATTAGGAAAAATAAAAATTCGTCTCTCGATGTGAGATACTTTTCTGACCATTTAAAAAAAGACATTGGGATATATGATAAGTACCACTAACATCATTAATAGATCGTCTTCCTCTTGCTTGCTGGTTATGTCGCAAAGTTTGGTTGACTACATGCGCACTAATTTTTGGATGCAATTAGTAGGCTATGAATCCCAAGCAGATAACCTTCAGGATTGTCGAGCTGTCTATTTAGTTATCGCTCATAGTTCCACTCCTGCAAGCGTAGAACTGGCTCCATCATCAAGTTCCTATCCCAGGCACTGCTGCATCTTACCTTTCGTTTTCCGATGACTTTTCTTTACTACTAGATGGTTCAGATACTTAACTTAAAACTGAACTGTTCCGCCAGACTAGACACTCAATTAGGAGACATTTTTTTCAAAGTTAACTGGGCCTAAATAGAGACTTATCTTCCTTGAGTCTAACCATTTATCTAGTTAAACATAGACTTTCGGAGCTTATCACTTTGAGTAAAAAGTAAAAAGTAAAAAGTAAAAATAGAATAAAGCAGATGATGGCAAGTCCTGAAGATATTCCCAACATCAATAAGCTTTCTTCATATATCAGAGGTAAAGCTATTGAAAAAAAGCGAGTATGACAACAAATAATTCACACACCGCCCCAAAAATAGGACGCTGATGACGAAACACTGCCCATTGATAAACCATTGTTGCTAACCTCCTTGTGGCTTAACCTAATTACCCTCTTGCAGGTAAAATACGTTCAGGTAAACTTTGTTCCCGATTTAGACTAAGAAATCAGCTTCGGTAACGTCTGATACACCTTATTGTTAGATTATTTTAAAACAACAAAACCCTCTTACTCAGGGGAGTAATTTTACTATTATTATGTTTAATGAGCATCTCCTCGACAGTAAGGTGATTATCAACCCAATTAATACCAACCCACACCTAATCAAAAAATCTGCAATGGTTAAATACACAAAATTCTATTTATATCATTTGGCTTTGTTGCGTAATTAAATTTAGAGATAAAGGCACCCCGTTTCGGGTATTTCTTAGTCAATACGGCAAGTTTCAGGCATACCTAACCCTGTGAGCTTGTTCAACGCTTTTATGATCGCGTAAATTTCACCCACTTGTGCATTGTAATTTCTTAAACTTAAACGACCGCCAAGCAACTGTTTAACTCGATACATCGCTGTTTCTGAGAGGGAGCGTTTGTGGTAACCATGCCGCTCTTTCCAATACTTATTTGAGCCATATAACTTCTAGCAACCTACTGCGAGATTTCGGTGATGACCCCGTTCCCAGAAGGCAGCCCCTTCTCTTGGAGGAATAAGCGCAACGGCTCGCTTAATCTTAATAGCAGCGTGACACGCTCTCGTGTCGTAAGCGCCATCACCAGACACCTCAAGGATACTTCGGCGTGTTTGTTTCAGTAAGTTCGGGAGTACTTCTCCATCTGTAACCGTCGATAAACTTAGCTCGGCGGCAATGATCTCATGAGTGCTTGTATCCACGGCCATATGCAGCTTTCGCCAGACTCTACGTGATAAAAGAGCATTAAACAAACTGGAAGGATTAAGCAAGCCTGAAACAATAACGCTCGCCTAATAGTTAGACATGTAAGGGCTCTTGTCTCAAAATTTGAATTTGGAAACAAAGCCCCATAAAGCATAAACAATAATGCATAAAACTATTACCAATTTAAATTTCGACAGCGCGAACAGGGCAATAGGCTTGCAAGCTTTCAAAGTCAGCTCTTAACTGGACCAAATCATCATTAAAAAAGGTTAAAACACCTGCAGTGTCAACAAGAGAGTTTGATTCTACAATGTCACCCACTGAGATATGCCATTGCAGTTCGTATTGACTTTGCAATCTGGGCTCCAGTAATTCAAGCACTTTACCATTCTGAACAGGCAGTAAGGCTGAAACAACATTGTTGCTAAATTTAGGTTTAATGTACTGCTTAATATCTAACCCGCAGCTCAACAAGAGGGTTGCATCGACCATATTAACATTACTATTTTTTTTGTGATAAGGGACCCCAATTCCACCGGGCACACGGGCTGCTATCTCTAGAAACGTAATTTTTCCATTGTCGTTTGAAACAAACACTTCTAAGTGAGTGGAGCCATTACGAAAACCAAGAGCATCTATTACACTCTGATTGAAAATTGATAATCTCTCACATAATTTCTTATCGAGGACAGGGAAAACTGATAAAGGTTTTCCTAAGACAAAGTCAAAGTTAGAGCACCCTAATTCCAAGATACCCGAAAAATAAACTTTGCCGTCCACAACTATTGAATCACACTGATACATTTTACCTTCTATAAACTCATCAACCTCATAGGAAAAATTATATTTATTATCCTCTATCATTTCGATAAAATTTTGAAAATCATATAAATTATTTACAATTTTAACATTTACACTACCTGCCCCACTTGTAGGTTTTATAACCAAGATCTCGCCTAACGTTTTAGTCAAATTTTCATAATACTCTTTTTCACTACTTTTCGCTCGCCCAACATCTAAACACGTATGTTTAGGAATACTATTGCTCATCAATTTTCCAACTATTTCCTTCATTAGTAACTTATCTCTGAACTTCAAAATGTCACTTGGCAAATCTCCTTTGATATTTAGAGCCTCTCTAACATACGCAGCAGTCAATACATTATCTTCTTGCTGGCAAAATATAGAAAAACTATTAGAAGGGTTGATATCCGAGATCTCATCAAGCAAAATTTCTATTATATTTTCATGGGATAATACCGGACGTAGGCTACTATCCAGTGAGCTCGAAACTTTGTGAATTTTATCTAGGTAAGGAAGAACTCTCTCATCAACATCCTCACTTTCGCTTATAAATAAAGTAATTTTAACTCTGCTGGATAGCATTCCTAAAATAATATCAGAACCTAAACCAATGTAAGTCTGAGAAATTAAAACTAGATTTTTTATCATATTACTCTCCATAATGAATATTAATCCTGTGTAAAATTCTGCTACCCTCTTTTGATTCACAAGGTGAAATGCCTTTACCGCAATGAATAGTAGAAATATTATCCCAAATAATTATCTCACCTTTAGTGTAAGAGTGTTCATAATATTTCGAATTTTCAAAAATAAAATCTTCCAATAAATTCAAAATAAAAATAGATTCTAGTTCGCTTTTGCCTTCAATTTTAAATGAGCTTCCACTAGTAGCAAATAGTGAGGCTGTGCCAGTAATTGGATGTCTTACTACAAGGTCATGCAGGCAATGTTCATGCTCTTTACATTTTTCGCTTGATAATTTTTGCTCATATTCCTCCTTATCTGTAATTTTTCTTCTGTTACCAAATTTATGAAGCACTTTAGTTGACTGTAAATCAAGGCCATAAAGCTCTGATAACTCCCTATGAAAATTAATATTATTAACGATAGATTTAAGTCCTGATTCTAAGTCGAGAAACATTGTTTTCGGTCCATTTTTAGGAGCATTTATTGCATATAACGAAGTCGCAACACCAACCTCTCTACGATAAGCCATGTCACTGTGCCAGTAAGCACCACCATAAAGGACACCGTGCTCCCTAGCATCGGAATCAACATAATTCGATATTTTTATTATTTCTGGTACATGCTCTAGAGCGAATTCAGATAGAATATGAGTAATTGGCTTCCCAAATTTTGACATAAAAGATAAATATTCTTCATCGGAAAAAAATTGGTCTTCTATAATTATAACTTTATATTTAAAAAGGATGTTCTTTATCTTTAATATTAAATCATCATCAACTTTTCCTTTTGAAAGGTCGAGTTCACTCAGTCTACAACCAAAACCATCCTTTAACTCATTAATCAACATTTTCACTTTCCCCTTAGTTATAACACTCCATCGTATTAATAGATCTAGCTCCGGCTAAAGTTCCTATAACGGAAATATTTTTACTTCCAGACTTAGATTTAACTTTACTAACAAAACCTTTATCGTTTAAATACAGCCCCTTAATATTATTATCTGGCAAATTACCAATTGTACCAATCGCTGAAACAACTATAGAATTTTTGATATTTATAGAAATCACTTTATTACCGTAATCCTCTTCAACTGATAGATTATCGTAACAACGTCTTGCAATATGATTGTTATTTTTTTTGCTTTCAACCAGGGCTGAAATGCAATCTTTAGAGCGAGAAAAATTGCTATATATAAAAAAACGTGACTCTACCAACTCAGAAGAACTCTGAGATTTCCATATATATTCAATGGTCTTTTGAGATGGTGCTCTGAGTGCGAACCGATCCTGATTTTCTTGTGGATAAACTCCTAGATATTCGCGAGCCAATACGGTTGATTTAAACCCCCTTTCATAGGCTGAAGTAGCAATTTGGAAGGCTGAATTTCCGCTACCAATTATAAAAACTTCGTAGCCAAGTTTTTCTAGACATTTATCAGATTCAAAAAATTGATATGCTGAAAAGCAATTTATTGTATTATAAGAATCTATCACATTTGGTATATTCCTAGGTTTTATACCTGTAGCAATTATCAAATTTTTAGTTTCAAATTCTACTATCTCCCCATTGATTATTACGTGGCAGGAATAAATATCTTTCCTTTCCTCTATAAATGAAACAAATCCTAGAACTACTTCAATCGGATAATTTTTAATACAATCTGTTATATAGTCTATATAATTAGCCGCATTTGGGGTTAAAGAATTGTCGAAAATATAATCGTTTATAGATTTTTCATGATGTTTAATATCAAGCTCGTTCTTGTATGACTGCAGTTGCTTATATCCCATACAAGACATGGAACCACCTAACTTGTCGGAAATAATTAAAACTTGTTTCCCCTCAGAAATTAACCTTTTCGTTATCAGAGCGGCAGAAGGGCCACCGCCCAAAATTATATATTTATCTTTCATCGATTTTACCTATATTTAAGCTACTTAACCTATCACACGCTGTAAGTAAATCTGGGCGCCTAACGGAAAAAGAGAATCGAATAATTTTACTTTTACTTGTATGAAATTCATCCAAGGGAAGCGGTGTCACTCCACATTGATTTGTTATAGATATACATATTTCTTTTGCGGATTTAGATGTTGTCAAATCATTACAGTCAACAGTTACAAAGTGACCACCTCTTGGATAATAGGCCTTCATACCTTTATTAATAAGTGTTGAGTAAAGGATATTACGATTTTCTTTATAGTATTTTCTGAATCTATTTGCTCCCTCACCACCATACCTATCTATCATACTAGCAGCCGCACGCTGAATTATATCTGCAGTACAATTTGACATATGCATGTGGTAGGAGTTGGAAATTCTTATATTTTTTTTTGAACCGACTAACCAACCAACCCTTAAACCGGATGCTGCTAAGGACTTAGAAAGTG
The DNA here is from genome assembly GCF_041475145.1 of Vibrio sp. 10N.222.49.A3. NCBI lineage: Bacteria > Pseudomonadati > Pseudomonadota > Gammaproteobacteria > Vibrionales > Vibrionaceae > Vibrio > Vibrio sp. 10N.222.49.A3. The sequence goes on along the minus strand of NZ_JBFRVM010000083.1, from coordinate 4,890 downwards.
AGCCTGAAATTAAAACTTGGTCAATTATCTCAGATAGCTCATTATATGGTATTTTACTGGAAGTATAGTTGAACTCTCTATATACATCATCAACCAATAAAAATGACTTTTTTTCTGTGCATATACTTATTAGCTCCTGCCACACTTCGCTAGAAATAACCATTCCTGTAGGATTATGTGGCGTATTGATCAATATTGCTGTTTTATTATTTATTTTTTTTCTAACATCATTTACATTTATTTCAAATTGATGATTATTTATTAAAAGTCTACTAGAAATAAATCTAATCCCTGCCATTTTACACATCATTGGATAGTAGGAATAGAATGGTTCTGGTACGACAATTGATTCATATCCCAGTGTCTTTAAGCAATACATACTACATAAAAGTGACTCTGTACAACCAGAAGTTATAATTGAGTGATAATTATCCCCATACATAGATTTTATTCTACTATTAAGCAATACAGCGCCTTGTACAGGCATGTATTGCCAATTACATCCCTCTCCAGATGACATATATTCACTCCAATCTCTATCATATATATTTATAGGTAACCCTTGAGAGAGATTAATTGATGACTTCATTTTTGATAACTTAGACATATATCCATAAATATTATTCAAACCATTGCCTACCAAATTTTTTAAAAATATTAAAAATTTGCAGCAGAATAATTAAAACTGCTGCTTTAAATTAAAATTATTTCGTTAATCGATGAAGCCCATTCCAGAAGTTTGTTAGTGATTGCAAAACTTCACTGGCCCCAGATATCAATTCTTCTCTAGCCCCATCTCCACCTTTACTAGCTTCAACCAATGCATCTTGGATCCAGTCAACATGATTAGATTAAATTAATATATGTAGATAAAAATAATTAAAATCTTCATGTTTCCAACCATCGTAGAGTCTAAATCCTTCATATAAATTTATAATCATCGGAAGTCCAAATTCTTCGATGACATAGTGAGCACCTATTGCTTTATTAGGACTTTCTTCCAAGAATAATCTATTTAGATCATTAATTAATTGTCGAGTTTCAGTCGTATAATCTACAGATTTGTAATCATCCAAAGTAACTCCTATAGCACTTAGTGACTCTTCAAACATCGCAAAATGTGGGGCACCTCTCCCATCGCCCAACTCGGACACAACAGTCCGACTAATCTTCAATCTAATTAGTTCGTCATCTACACGCGGAGCTAAACCTGATAAAATTTCAGGAAAAGTTCTTATGTAAAAGTAATATTGTTGAAAAATCGATTTTATTTTTTCTAATGGTAACTCTTTTTCTCTAAATGTTTTGTAAAATTGGTTTTCGTTTATATTAGACTCCTCGATCATGCTTTTAATTACTTCAATCACTTCACATTTACTCTTCGTAACTTCCATTTTATTCCCTTACCGTTTTTTTCGACTTGTAATAATTTGCAAATAAAACACTAATGCAAACAAGAATTACTAAAATGGGCACAAAATAATTATCCCAAGATAAATAAAAATATTCTAAACCCAGTGCAACACTTGGAACTAAAGGTGTTATAATTGAAACTCGACCCGACCCCAACGTCACTATTGAATACTGTAATAAATATATTGGAACCACTATAAATGTGAGAGATAATATAGCCATGTTTACCAATATCGTAAATTCTGATTCATATAGAATCCTTATGGAATCATGGCTTGAGAAAAAAATATAAATGAGTAACATTATAAACCTCGATGCTAAAATATTTAAAACCGTAAATCCTCTCTTATAAAAAATAAACTCAGAGTACACCATATACAAAGCAGCTGTTACTCCTGCTATGGACGCGTATATAACCCCTTGTATCAAAGAGTCATTTATACCACCGTCAAAATAAACTCTAGTGTAACCAAGTAATCCCAAGAAAAAAGCCAAGAACAACACTGATATAATAAGACTCTTCTTAGGTAGTCCCTTATGTATTAGATACTCCACAACAATTACAATTATTGGTATCCATCCTTGATAAATAGCTGACTCTACAGAGGCTTCGATTTTCTGAAGAGCCATGAACATAAACAACCAACAAAATAGCGTTAATACATTCAAAATCGCTACCGATTTAAAGTTAGTGATAATAAAAAAAGTAAAATTCCCTTGTTTTAAACAGAATAATGTAAAGAATGAAAGCTGAGCAACCAATACAGTAAAAAATATTAGTGCCTCTGAATTAAAAGTCGAGAACGAATAGTTAACCCAAACGGATGATACAGCAGTCGCTAAACAATATAATCCAATAGCTAACCATCCTAGTCTTTGCGTTAATAGAGGGTTATGCTTTAGATAATAATCATTAAAATATTTTTTCTCGGCCATTATCGAAATTCCTTTTATACCCACTTATTGCCTGGATTTAACCTTAATTGTTGGAGCCAGCTATGCATCATGATCAGTAAACATACTCTCAGACAGGAGGTAATACCTTAAATTATTAATAGATAAATTATTTAAAATAACTATACCCAAGCAAGAGTTAGCTACCTTTCTTAGTTTATATAGAACAGTCAAGCATAGGAACCAGATGAACCTTCGACGGTAAAATTCAAACTCAAGCCAACTAACATGTATAATGGCGATATTTTCAACCCAAGGCTCACGTATGGGTTGACTGGTCTAATATCCCAGAATCAGCTGCTAACAAATTGCTTAATGAGACAGTTAATGTTCGGCGATTTTGGGTTGGTTAAGTTTATTTATTACAGGAGGTTGCTTTAAGGGCTGTTAGTTTTCCTCTGATTTTTAGTTGCCGATTACATTTTTATTTTTCTGGCTTTGTCGGTTTTCTAGCTTTGACAAATATTATGGATGAGTTTTCGACAGTGATAAAATTTGTCGGGATTACTTATCTGTTTTGGTTGGCTCATATCACTTGGACTTATTATATTACCGATACCTCGGCACGTACTTCGGATAACGGAGTACCTGCCTCAACTGTTGGTTTGCTAATAACCCTATTGAATCCGAGAGCAATATGGATATATGGGCTTATTTCCCGAATTTATCGATTTACAATCAGTTTATGTATCAGATATAGCGATGATATTTGCGATTTCAACGTTTTCTGTGGGCGGTTTTTAGCAATCAATAGAGTTTTACTTACAACAACGGCCTTACCTCGTTGACTGCTCTTACAACGTAAAATTAGAACAGATTGGCTTAAAACTTGCTCTATGCTTTAATTTTGATGTACTTATGTTATTCCGACAGATATTTCCATCACCATTCCCAAAAATCCACTTCATATCTAAACCGTTCAACCTCCTCATCGGTCAGTTCCGGTATTGCTTTGATAGGTCTTCCTCTGCGTTTAGGGGGAGATTTCGTCAGCTTAGGTTTGGATGCTCTTACTTTTCGAGTTTTAGGGTTACTCACAAGCTGACCTGATAATATTCCACTAATAACTTCCCCTATCGCCTCAGCAGATTGCGATACTTGAGCATCATCCACGTGAGCATAACGAAGCGTGGATGAAATACGCGTGTGACCCAACAGTTTCGACACCATTGGGATAGGATACCCCTCTAGCACCGCATAACTGGCAAAGGTATGGCGCAAGTCGTGAATACGAACATCCTCGATATTGGCTAAGGCTCGCACCTGTTGCCATACCATACTAACCTTAGTCGACCGACTCACAAAATTACGTAAAGGTACAAACACATCATCAGGTGACTCGCTACATTGCGACCATGCCTGCTTGGATATGTCTGAAAGGAGCTGTTGCGCTTCCTTGCCCACATACACCACCTTCGCACCCGTTTTGCTGTCCGGCAAGTGCCACTCCCTGCCTTTAACAAAAGACCATTGCAGTCCTGTTACCTCTGAAATTCGACATCCCGTTAACAGCACCAGCTCTAGCACCTGACAACAGCACGCTTCCATATCACCTTGCTGGCTGACCACCGTTAATGCGTTATGCAACCGCGCTAACTCGTCCAAACTCAAAAAACGATTGAGCTTTTTTTTACGATTTTGCTTGAGACCATCACAAGGGTTTTCCATGCAATAACCTTGCTTCACCGCATATTTGAAGATAGAACGAAGCACATCAAGATTACGGTTGGCAGCCCCTGCGTAATTCTGGCTGAGTTCATCAAACCAACGATGCACATGAAACGAATCAATACGGCTGACAGGAAAACGTCCAAACTCAGGCAACAAATGCCTTCTTAAGGCGCTCGACGCTGTCCCTTGCGTACTCAGTTTCCATCCCTTGCAGACCTTCTCCATCCATTCTTCTTTCACCAAAGCATCGAAACGGATCAACCGTATCGGTTTCGTCTCTTTGTCTAAAAAAGAGGCCTGTAAAGCTTGTACGTGTTGTCTCATTTTTTTTAGTGTCAGTTGCCCCACTGTCCCCAACGTCTGATTGGGAATGGATAAATGAGTCACATAGAAACGGCGACCATCGGTATAAACTCGAACCCCTAACGCTGGAACTTGGGTATCCCACACCGTATACGTTCTAGTTTTTGAATTCAGTGATTGAATGACTTTAGAAGTGAATAACAGTGACTTCATGAGCTCATCCCCTTAACGAGTACTCCCGACACATGAGAGGCCGCCTGACACACGTCCTCACGTCCCAAATGCGCATACTTTAACGTCGTTTCTGCTTCAGCATGCCCCAAAAGACGACTCAGCACGATCAAGTTTACCTTCGACTGAATGGCAATACTGGCGTAGGTGTGACGTAAATCATGCAAGCGCACGCCTTCCAATCCTGCCAACTGGCGAGCCTGTCGCCAGAATATACCCAACTGATTGGTGGATATGGGTTGAGTGTTACAAGGGGCTGGAAACAGGTAAGGACTCTCTGATTGCCATGCATCAAGATGAGCTCTAACTTGTGAGCAA
>NZ_JBFRVM010000082.1:0-2590 GCF_041475145.1 Vibrio sp. 10N.222.49.A3 | reverse complement strand
TTGTTGAAGCAAGAGCTCCAAGCGTATCTGGACTCAACCAAGTAGAAGGCAGTGAGCTAATTGAAGTACGTCGTTGGGCTTGTTGATGGTTCGTTGAGATGAAATGTAACCACCAAGACATAATGTTGTTTCTGCTCTCTGTTGTAGTCGCTCCATGTCATAAAGATACCACTATACAGCGCTTTTTAAGCTTTCTATGTTAGGTATGGGTACAGGGGTGTTTTACCAAACTTCGAACCGATACCAGTTAAGGGAAGACTCAAAACGATGCTGTTTTTCGCCAAACGTAACTAAACAGAATAATAACCTGCCACCGGGCTGGGTACTATTAATGACTTATCTATCAGTAAACTCATAGCTCAGGCACCGATAAGATCTCACCAAATCATTATCCGCTAGATAAATTTTTTCAAATTAGCACCACCAAATTCACTCCCATTGCCACCGACGCAATGGGAGTTTCCATTACTCCATAAACGTTCCAACACGGTGCAACGGATGTACAATCCTTGAATTAGGTTTATCAATTAAGTGCTAATACCCCATCACACATTCATCCGCATGAATTGATGAACAGGACAAAACCACAGAGCATTTTTCCCTTACTCGCTCCGGTCAAGTTCCTGTTCATCACAACACTAATAAGCGCTATACATCTTCCGCCATTACCTTAATTTCATCGAAGCAGTCCATCGATAAATACGACAGAAAATTACTCTCCCACATCGAATAGAACTCAGCGACACTGGATTCAGTTATGGGAACTTCACCCATGTAACGGATGTAAGCCACACCATGACCAAAATCAAAGTCGATTTCTTTCTCTAGCTCAGGCATCAATCCACAGTAACTAAAGTCAGTGATGTAATCAAAAACCCATAGGTCATTAAGCCTACTAATAGAAATCTCAATAGGGTGGTATCCACCATTTTCAGGACAGTAAGCACGCTCTCGAAAGTTGACGGTTACAGCTTGAGTTGAGGACGACACCTTTCCCGACTCGTTACAAATACGGTTTAAAGCATTTTGAAGGTCTATGCTAATCGGTAGCAAAAATCGCTCAACATCAAATTGAAGAGTTGAGTTCATAATAAATTCTCGTTGTAATAATTAAGTAAACCGCCCCAGGACGAGGCTAGGTATGAAAGATTAGTCAGGGTTAGAGGCTAGTGCTCGAAGCTCAGTCTTCACCACTTCATAGCGCTCAGACACCTGATGTAAGAACACATTATCGGGTACAGAATCGAGGATAGAGATAGTTCGCAGGATAGCCGCTAAGAACCCACACGAATTACTACTTCCACCTGTTATTACTGGCTTCAACGCTGCTGACTTGAGAGTTTTACCTACCTGATCATCGAGCAGTGTAAAGATAGCTTCAAGGCGTACCCAGCTGTTCGAGAACAATCCTGACGACGAGTTTTTAGAAACACGTATATAGAACTCCTGATCATCTTCTTTGTAGGCAATCTGGTACTCTAGAAAGCTCTCAGACTTAGGACTAAGCTTTGGACTCTGCCCTTCTTTAACAATGGTGAACAGATCAACCTCGTTCTCCTTTTCAACTTTTTGGCTCATACAAATTCCTCCTTATTCAGCCAATTCGATGAGCATTTTCATCGCTTGGGTAGTATTACTCGTGGAACCCATAACAAAACTCCCACTTCCATCGTCAGCATGGACACAGCACGCAAAGACATAGGGTTCAGTCTCGTCTGGTAGCAAAATGACAAACTCAGGGTTTTCTACCGCATAAGACAGAATGACCTCGGTATCTTCATCTACGTCAGCTAAGTCTTGATCAGTATCACCTCGCTCAATCAAGATCAGGCAGGTGGAAACTTCCTCCCAAAATTTCTCAGCCTCATCACGGTCACCAGACCAAGGAAGCAATAGCTGATACATCAGTTGCTCTTTAATCGGTAAAGGCAACTCCAACTGTTCAGCATCAATAAGACTTTTCACAATTTTCATTCGATCTCTCCATCTAAATTCCAGATATGAAAAAGCCCCTGAATAGAACTAACTATTCAGGGGCTATCGTTAATAGAATATATAGGTCAAACTACTTTAGCTTCGGGTAACACTAGATTCTCACTTGCTCTCTCGACCATATCAGACAAGGCATTCGCTCCACGTTCTAATGCTGTTTTATCAAAATGTCGGTAAATTAAGGTACTCGACATATCTGAATGGTTTAAAACACGCTGAACCGACGTAACATCCATCCCAGAGTTCAGTAGATTACTCGCTACCGAATGCCTCGCAGTGTGGAAAACAACACCTTCAGGATCGATACCAGCGCGATCCAGTATCAACTTCAACGCTTTACGTGGGGGTGAGATATGCGTCCCTTCTCGACTACCAGGAAAGACATGCGTATTACCGGGCTGCTTCAACTTCCAAAGCTCAGAAAGCAACTCCAACATTAGAGGTGATAAATAGACCAAATGCGGCTTCTTATTTTTGGTCATTTTGATGAAAAGCGTACGATTATCAAAATCAACGTCGTCCCACTGCCTCTCCATTAACTCAGATATTCGACAACCTGTTAACCACAACAGCGCAATCAGTGATCTGCACCAGAAGT
>NZ_JBFRVM010000081.1:0-31427 GCF_041475145.1 Vibrio sp. 10N.222.49.A3 | reverse complement strand
TGACTGGAGCAGATCAGTTCAGCTGCTGAGTCGATTAAGAATACGCTAAAAGATTCGGTTGATGATCTAAATAGCCAGCTGAGTTCATTAGTTAAAGGTACAAAGAGTGATGTTAAGAACATTGGTGACACATTAGTACACGTTGACAAAGAACTTATGAAAAAGCATCGAGAACAGCTTTCCAAAAGTAGCGACTTTGCAAGTGAGCATCACGAGTTGTTAATTGAGCAAATCAAACAGTTAGTGGAGATGCAAACCAAATCTGCGTTAAAAGTGGGTGAGCACATCAATCAAAGTTTGCTTGATAACTCAAAGGAGTTTGAGCAAGGGATTCAGGATAAGCTGAGTCGAGTGTTGACGGATTTAGGTAGTGGTTTGGTTCAAATTACTCAGCAATTTTCTGAAAACTATCGCCAATATGAGCAAGAATTCACTCGTAAAAGTATTGAACATGAAGAGATGGTATAGCCATGCATCAAGATTTATTTAGTCCAGACGCAGAAAGTTCAGAATCGAGTCATTGGCTCTCGGTATCTGATCTAATGGCAGGTTTGATGGTGATCTTCTTGCTTATTAGTGTCGCCTTGATGAATCGTATTGATGTGGAAAAACGCGTGATAAAGGCAATGGACATAACTATTAGTGAAGCCCAAGTTCGTATTCACCAAGCTCTAGAAAAGGAATTCACGCAAGATTTCGATAAATGGCAAGTGGAGCTTGCGGCGGATAAATCGCTTAGTATTGATTTTTATGCTAAACCCTATCACTTTGTATCTTCAGAATCCGAATTATCTCCCGCGTTACTGAGTACTCTGAAAGTGTTCTTCCCTCGTTACATTAATGTGCTAGAGCAATACCAAGATGATATTCAAGCAATTCAGATTGAAGGACATACTTCTTCTTATTGGGAGGGTTTGAACTCATTTGAGGCATACAAACAGAATATGATGTTATCTCAGAATAGAGCGAGTGCTGTATTCGAAAAGGTAGTGAACTTTGACGGGATATTGGAGCAGCATGGCAGTTGGGTGATGAAAAAGCTCGCGGCATTAGGTTATGGGCCTGCTCAACTGCGTTTTCATGCAACTGGTAAAGAAGATTCAAGTCGTTCTCGAAGAGTGTCATTTAAGGTCATAACTAAATCGGAAATCAAAGCCAAAGAGATTTTGGAGAAGCTATAATGCTGGATTTGGATTTGAGAGAGTTTAGTGCCCTCGTTGAAGGAATTACTTCTTCACCGCCCAAAAAGTTAGTATCGATAAGCTTTGAGCCTGTCGATTATTCGAGAGTATTAGAAAACTATCAGCACGCGCGAGTGATCGGAGAATTTGATAAAGAGGTTTCCGTTTACAACGACTTATTTCATTACGATGGACATGGAGTAATTGTTTATATAAAGGAGCATGTTGATCTGGAACTTGTAACTAAAGACCCCTATACGCATGGAAAAAAATACCATTTAACTAATTGCTCTACAGTCCAAATCGAAAAAAAACAGAATCGATTTGGTCGATTTGTTGCGTTGCAATATACCAACGAGCTTATGCCAATTTCTGATAGTAAGGGGAAACAAGCTGAAGCCATGCTTTGCGTGTGTAAGTCGTGTATGAGGGAGTTAAAATTCAGACCTTATTTGTTAGCGAAAGGTGAGAGTGAAAAGGAACGTATTTGTCGCGAGTTTGATCTTGTTGAGTTTTTAAAAAAGCGTGATTGCTACTTTCCCGATGAATATCTACCGATAAGGCTCGCTGAATACAGTTCATTCTCTTATGCGGGGAATTGGCGCGAGATGAGCATTAGCTATAGAGCGAGCCAGCAATACTGCTGTGAGCAATGTAGAGTCTCTTTAGTAACGCGTAAAACGTTGCTGCATACCCATCATATCGATGGTGTGAAGTCGAATAATTCTGTTAGAAATCTGATGGCACTTTGCAAGGAGTGCCACAGTAAACAACCTAACCACGGCAATATAAAGCTTTCAGAGGAAGAGTTGTCTGACCTGAAAGAACTAAGGTGCGCAAGTACTTAGGCCTTTCTAGTTGGTTTTATAAGAGGGTTGATGCGGACTTTTTAGTGAGGAAGTGCAAACTCTATGAATGCAGTGCCTATTTCGGCGACGTGTATAAAAAACTGTTAAATCGAGCTTTATCGTTCAGAAAAGTTAAAATTGGTGATACTTGATTTTTATCAATGAGTATTTCAGCCTAAACAACCGCTTTAGCTGAAATACTCGATAGAGCTCTAACCTCGAATGATCATTTGTTCGCGCTCTGGACCTACTGATACCATCACGATTGGCACGCCCATCAACTCTTCGATACGCGTAACGTAATCTTGTGCTGCTTGAGGAAGGCTCTCAAACGTGCGGCAGCCAGTGATGTCTTCATCCCAGCCAGCCATATCTTCATATACAGGCTTTAGTTCAGCCGTTTGTGGCCAAATCGGGTTCTCAGTGTGCTCTCCTGAGTAAGCGGTACAGATCTTAAGTTCAGACAAACCAGACAGGCAGTCAATCTTAGTCAGTGCGATTTCCGTTGCAGCTTGCAGGTCAACACCGTTGCGAGTTGCTACCGCGTCGAAGTAACCCATATCACGTGGGCGGCCTGTTGTTGCGCCGTATTCGTTAGAGCTTTCGCGGAAGCTGTCTTGCTCTTCCATTGCAGTCACTAGCGTACCAGTACCTACAGATGAGCTGAACGATTTAGCAACAGCAATAACTCGCTCGGGGCGAAGGGCAGGTAAGCCACTACCGATACCCGCGTATGCAGCGGTTACATTTGAAGATGTCGTCCAAGGGTATTCACCGTAAACAAGGTCACGGCCTGCACCTAACTGAGCTTCGAACAGTAAGTTCGCGTCTTGCGATTGCAGTGCTTTAAGCGGCTCAGTTACGTTGCAAATGAATGGGCGCCAAGCTTTAGTCACTTCAAGTAACCATTCTGTCATTTCAGAAGCAGTCTGAGAGAAGTCACATTGTGGGTATAGCGCTTTAAGTTGAGGCATCTTCCAATCAAGTAAGAATTGAATGCGTTGCTCCAAAATTTCAGGTTGATTCAACCAGCCAACAAGAATGCCTTTCTTCATCACACGATCGCCGTAAGCGGGTGCAATACCTTGACGTGTTGAACCGTAAGCACCATCGCCTAAACGTTCTTCTTCAAGTGTGTCTTCAAGCGCGTGTAAAGGTAGACAAAGTGTCGCACGGTCTGAAATCGCCATTTTCACTTTGATGCCAGCTGCTTGTACTTCTGCAATTTCTTGAGTTAGCGCAGCAGGGCTGATCACCATGCCAGGGCCAAGAACTGCCGTACAATCAGGATTAAAAATACCACTAGGCAGTTGATGCAGTTTGAATGTACCGAAGTCGTTTACTACGGTATGGCCGGCATTGTTTCCGCCTTGAAAGCGAATGCTAGCAGAAGCTTGGTCTGCTAAAAAATCAACGATACGGCCTTTGCCTTCGTCGCCCCAGTTTGCGCCTACAACAACAATAGATGGCATAATTTTTCTCCTGACTGATTGAGAAATCATGTTAGGCCTACAAAGTGGATAAGAGAAATTAATTATCTTTATTATCTTGATAAGGATTTCATATATCATGAAAAAAACCTGGGAGGGATATGATGCTCGATATTAATTTGTTGAAGACGTTTGTGACGCTAGCGGAGTATAAGCATTTCGGAAAAGCAGCCAATGCACTGCATATGACACAACCCAATGTGAGTTTGCACCTAAAACAATTAGAACAACAAACACGCATAAAGTTGATAGAGAGAAGTCCATTTCAATTGACTCAAGCGGGTGAGCGGCTATTGGAAACTAGCAAAAGAACGCTACTCGAACTGCAGATTTGTCAGGCCGATCTCAACGCCATTAACGACCTTAAAATAGGGACGTTAACTATTGCCGTAAGTGACATCATTTCCCGATTCTTGTTGATTCGCCCGTTTCAGAAGTTCAAAGCGCAGTATCCGGGTATCGACCTAACGCTACTGAACACTACGTCATCTCAAGCATCGAGTTTAGTTAAGAACGCTCAGGCGGATCTTGGTTTTGTGATTGCGAAAGAGCAGCACAACGAGTCGCTCTATTTTACTAAGCTTCAAGAGCTTTCATGGTGTGCGTTAGGCGATGGCCTAGACATGCAATACTCTGATAGCAAGACAGGAAACGAGGTTAAAGATGACGATATAGAGACAGAACTCACATTGATTCTACTTGGCCACGATACGAGAACCCGTGACTTCATTGATGAAGGTTTACCAAGCCTTAATCTACCCAATCATAGAGTCATGGAAGTAGGGAGTGTCGATGCTCAAATCGACTGGGCAGAAGCTGGGTTTGGTGTCGCCATCATTCCTGAGTTTGCGATATCCACCAAGCAGCATTTGAATTCAAAGGTTACGCCATTGACCAATTTCTCTAGCACCAGCCTTGGCTATATCGTGAGGCAGAACCAAGTCTTATCTAAAGCGACAAAGCAGTTATTAGGCTGGGTGAATGATGAGATTACTCTGTTACAAAACAAATAAACGCCATCACTGACTTTGAGTTACCTGAGCCTGCCAAGTGTGGGCTTTTTGTGTTCTTGTTAATCATCGTTTTCTAGCATGATAATTCGTAGGTGACTTCCCAAAATAAAAGGGTCGCTAATGAAGTGCTTGGTTGATACGGTATAATTCAATGATATGAAAGTTAATTTAGTACGCGAGTTTGGTAAATAGAACATGAAAAACACTGATTTTAGTCTGATCCCGTATTTTGTTGTCATGATGGAAGAGCTCTCTATCTCGAATACCGCGAAACGTTTTGGCGTTACTCAGCCCGCAATTAGTAAGGCGCTTAACCGACTAAAAGAAACCTATGATGATCCGTTGTTTGTGAAAACAAAGGAAGGTTATAGACCGAGCAGTTTTTGTTATGACATCTACCCTCAGATAAAACAGGCCTACGATGCCTTTGAATCGACTTTTCCAAGTAAGCGAAAGTTCGACCCAACAAAAATTGAAAGGTCGTTTAATGTCGCTTGTATTAGTGGTGCAACTTATTCATTGATGAAGCGTGTATCCGATATCCTCTATGCGGAAACGCCAGATATAGGTCTTCATATTGACCCTTACTATACCGCAGACATCGTTCTAGACCTTCGCCAACACCGATATGATTTGTGTATAGTCCATACGCCTATCAACGATCCGGCAATGGAATGTATTCAGCTCTCTAACGAACCTATGGTGGTTGCTTATGATAAAAACCACCCTAGATTAGGGAACGAGATTACGTTGGAAGAATACCTTGAAGAGAAGCATGTTCTTCATAGTATGTGGGATACCAAAGAATCGCCGTTAACCAAAACCAGTAAGTATGCGAAAAGTAGAAAGGTTGCACGAAAGGCGCCTGGCCCATTTGAAATGCTTGATATGGTAAGAGGGACGGATTGGCTTTGTATTAGTCAGAAATCGATACTTGAAAGGTATGGCTTGCTGGATGATTTTAAGCTGTCGCCTTTACCGTTTGAATCGGATCTTGGTACTGAATATCTGGTGTGGCACAAGAGTCGTAATGCAGATATGGCGCATTCATGGTTTAGAAAAAAGATTGTTGATGCCTCACAAAAAAAGCCCCAGTGGGGCTTTAATTAGTCAGTTATCTTTAATGGTCGTTAGCCGGGTTATCTAGCTGTTGCTCCGCTGTTTAACCCTTGCTCCGCTATTTGGCGTTTTGTGCTTGCATTTGCTGAATTAGCTTTTGCATTTTTAGCGTGTTGTAATTGATCTCTGCGGCACTGAAGCCTTGGCCTTGTTGCATTGGGTAATCGTTTAGAGAGCCCATGAACTTAATCACTTCTTGAGACATTGGTACGAATAACCACATGTTGTCTACCATCCAACGAGTGTACATGCCAGATTCTTTCGCTGCGGTTTCAAACGGGTCCATACGTAGGTTCGTAATTGAAGCCCAAGCTGGAGCTTGACGGATAGCCGATTGCATTGTGCCTTCCATCATAGCGAAGCTTGCTTTCCAATCGTTCCAACGAAGCGCATTGAAGTCACCGTTTGCAGAGAAGTAAAAGATAGTTTCACGGGGTGACTTTTCAGCCTCTCCTTCAAAATATGGCATAAAGTTTGAGCCATCTAAGTGAACACGCCAATCTTTATTATTTAGAGAAACACCTTCTTTAAGGTCTTCAACGATAGAGTCATGACCGGCAGCAGCAGCTAGTGTAGGTAACCAGTCTTCTTGAGACATTAGCGCATTAACCGCAGAGCCAGGTTCGATTACACCAGGCCATTTCACGATTTGTGGAACACGCATGCCGCCTTCGTAAGTTGTGCCTTTTTCACCGTGGAAAGGAGATGTACCACCGTCAGGCCATGTGAACTTCTCTGCACCGTTATCAGTAGAAAGGATAACAATAGTGTTGTCAGCAACCTCTAAGCGTTCAAGAGTATCAAGTAGTGCGCCTACATTGTCGTCTAGTTGAGCCATACCATCTGCATAGATGCCTTGACCCGAAATACCGCTGTAATGTTCGTTCAGACGAGTCCAAACGTGCATGCGAGTCGAGTTGTACCAGATAAAGAAAGGCTTATCTTCTTTTACAGATTTCTCCATGAACGTGATAGCGGCTTCGGTAAAGTCCTCATCGATGTTTTCCATACGAGCGCGAGTCAGTGGACCCGTATCTTCGATTTTGCCATCAGAGGTTGCTTTAATAACGCCACGAGGCCCGTAGTTCTTTCTGAATTCTGGGTCTTTAGGATAAAAGTAGGTTTCAGGCTCTTCTTCCGCGTTTAAGTGGTAAAGGTTACCAAAGAACTCATCAAAACCATGGTTTGTAGGAAGGTGTTTGTCTTGATCGCCTAAGTGATTTTTACCGAATTGTGCCGTTGCGTAACCTTCTTCTTTAAGAGCATCACCAATGGTAGGAGCCCAGTCAGGAATCCCGTGTGCAGAACCTGGCATACCGATAGTAAGTAGGCCGGTACGGAATGGGTGTTGACCCGTCACGAACGAAGCACGGCCAGCCGTACAAGATTGTTGTGCGTACATATCCGTAAAAATAGCACCCTCATTAGCAATACGATCGATGTTCGGCGTTTCATAGCCCATCATTCCACGGTTGTATGCGCTAGTGTTGTAGTAACCAAGATCATCTGCCCAGATAGCAAGAATGTTCGGTTGGTCTGCCGCAGCGACGCCTTGAGCAACGCTGAGTGCGCTCATTGCTAACACGGTTTTGGTTAATTTAGTCAAGGTAAGGTCCTTTCTTTAGTTTCTATTTGTTTAGAAAGAAAATACCAATTTTGTATTAACTCAGAGGACTACTGGGTATGAATTCTAGTTACTTAGAAGAATAGTGGAGCCGTGATTAGGGCTAGTGTTTTACTCAAAATCAGAGACCTGCCCAGAGTTTACTTCTTGATTAAGTGAGCCTTATTCATTTTCGTCCCATTTCGAAAATCAAATTCGCCGTTGACAAACTTTGATGATCAAACTAAATTTCAACCAGTTGCTTTGATTGTCAAATTACTTGTCAATCAAAGGGATTTTGCTAACAACGATTATCTAACCACAAATACAAGTTAAGGACGCCATTTTGAGTTTTCCAACACGTCACCAACACAACTTTTCTTCACATAACAGCCAAGGTGAGAAACGCACGTTCTATGTCCTGTTATTGACCGTCGTTACTATGGTTGTCGAAATCGTTGCGGGTACTATTTATGGTTCAATGGCATTGCTTGCCGATGGTTGGCACATGGGAACGCATGCTGCAGCGTTTGGTATCACCTTATTTGCATACCGATATGCGAAGAAACATGCCGAGAGTGAACGTTTCTCGTTTGGTACTGGCAAAGTCAGCGTGTTAGGGGGCTACACCAGCGCGATTGCATTGGGTATTGTGTCATTATTGATGCTGGTGGAATCAGTGCATCGTTTATTTAACCCACAAGCGATTCAGTTCAATGAAGCGATCATCGTTGCCTGTATTGGTTTAACTGTGAATGTGGTGAGTATGTTTTTACTCGGCGATCACCATCATGATCACGGACACGAGCATGGCCACGATCATAGTAAGAATCACGGTCATTCACATAGCCATGATCACGACAGCGACCATAATCATAAGCATGGTGAGCACCATCATGACCATAACCTACGCGCAGCCTACATGCATGTGTTGGCGGATACGTTGACTTCACTGTTGGCCATTGTTGCGCTGCTGTTTGGTAAGTTTTACGGTTGGAACTGGTTAGATGCAGCAATGGGAATGGTTGGCGCATTTGTGATTGCTAAGTGGACGATGAACCTTATGAAACAAACCAGTCCAATCCTGCTTGATGAGAATATCCACCAAGATTATCGCGACTCAGTGACCGAAACCTTAACGCCTTATGCGTCGGTCACCGATTTCCATATGTGGAAGGTGAGTGGGCATCACTATTCAGCAGCAATTACTCTTGAATCAAACAGTGATAAAACCGTGTCTGAATATAAACAAATGCTCTCCAAGTTTGATAAGATTAATCATCTTACTCTTGAAGTGCATTCAAACGACCATGCGAAATATAGAACAGCTTAACCAAATACTGACTGAGTTCTACGATAAAATGTCTTCGTGGGAACAGTCTGTAGTCAAAGAGACGGGTTACTCCCTGGCTCAAGTACACACTATTGAAGTACTTGGTATGCATGGCGCGTTAAGAATGAAAGAGCTCGCTGAAAAGCTGGGCATCACCACGGGTACATTGACCGTTCAAATCGAAAAGCTGGTTAAAGCCGAATTGATTGAACGCCATGAACACCCAACGGACCGTCGTGCAATCGTGGTTGCTCTAACTGATGAAGGGCAGAAGATTCACGTTCACCACAATCAGCTTCACTTGAACCTAGTTAATGAATTAACGCAAGACATCGAAGAAGATGAGAAAGCGGTATTACTAAAGTGCCTATCTAAGATGGTAAAAGCGTTTTAGTCAGCCTTAAGTTCGAACCCTAACTTATTAGCTGCAAAGCAATTGATTAAGAAATCTAAAAATGGACCTGACTCGAATTGAGTAGGTCCATTTTTTCGCCGTTTTCTCTCGACTATACAATCACTAATCGATGGACTCATCGTTTCAAAAACAAGTCAAAACCTCCCAATATTGCTCTTCGTTCTTGCTCCGCTGATGAGCCAAAAAAATGTCATTCACAGCCGTCAGATCAATAATTGCCCAAACTGTTTTAATTCAAAGCCTTAATAGTAAGGCGTTCAGCTATTTATACCCCGTCAAATATCTGTCTCTCAGTTTTATAATTCTATTAATGTACATGTAGCGAAAATGTGTTATTGATTGATCTGTCGTTAATGGGTTGGGTCTTCTTTGTTTGAATGTATTGATGATGTCACTACTGGCGGGCAGGGCCGCTGCAAAAACTCAACCCCATTACTGATAAAAAATCATAACAATAACTCGATCGCACTAGCCGTATATCCATGCTTTGATGCGATCAATTAGATACTTATAGTTAATTTAGTAAAGACGAGCCATGTATATGAATATAAAGAAAAAGCTCTATTCGTTGGGGGTGTTCTCCATCTTCGGCATGATTTCATTGTTGTTTACCACATCTCAATTTGCGGACACCACCGCTAAAATGAGCGAAGCCAAACAAATTACCAAAGAACTTGAAGTGCGACTGCTCAACCTTCGTCGTAACGAGAAAGATTTCTTACTTCGCAGTGATCTGAAATACCTCGACAAGTTCGACGTAAATTACAAAAAATTCTTAGCGTCTGAATCTGAGCTTAATGCTGTGCTGAATGGTCTGGGTTTGGCCAACAGTACGCATTTGCGTGAAGATATCGAAACGTACCACACCAGCTTTGTTAACCTTGTTAAAGCCAGCCAAGTGTATGGACTAGCACGAGACAAAGGCTTGTTAGGGGAATTTCATGCTGTACTCGATAATATCAGTGCCACCGCGAGTGCTGAACAAAAAATTGAGCTGTATCTCTTCAATGATCTGATCGAGAAGGGTGAGTTCGCCCCAAGTGTTCTGTCTATTACTTCTAATGCGGGTGGCTCAGCTGCTTTGATAGAAGCAGCTCGTCAAGTCGTAGATCAGAAACGAGTGATAGGGTTAAAACATAACGAAGGGTTACTAGGGCAAGCGCGTACAGGTTCGCACGTTATCGAGACTCAATTCAAAGAATTCTCGGCCGTGTTAGATCAACAGGCACAGCAAGAGATGGATAAACTATCGCTGATCAACAACACACTTTGCGTCACACTGTTAGTGGCGATCATTCTATTCAGCTGGTTAATCGTACGTTCAATCATCGGTAAGATTGAATCTCTACTTACTGTGATCCGTAATATTGTCGACTCGAACGACGTGTCTATTCGTGCGACGGAGAATGGCAAAGACGAACTCGGTAAGCTAGGCGAATACTTCAATCAACTGCTAGATCAGCTTGAAGGGTTGATAGCAACGTCTCAATCTAAGTCGCATCAGTTGACACAAAGTACGTCGAGCATGCATGACGAGCTTGAATCGGTCATCAAACAGTTTGAAGTTCAAGCAAATCACACCTCAACAATGACAACTTCAGTGCAAGAGATGGTACTGACTATTGGGGAAATATCAGAAAGTACATCGGTTGCCGCTGAAGGCGTTCATCAAGCGAAAGTGAATGCCGACAAAGGTCGTGAAGTGGTGGTTGATACCATCAATAACATTACCCAGTTGTCTGAACGCCTTTCAAGTAGCCAAGATTCGATTAGTTCTTTGAATCACCATGTCGATCAAATTGGCAGTGCCGTTAACATTATCCAAGGTATAGCGGAACAGACTAATCTATTAGCACTGAACGCAGCCATTGAAGCCGCTCGTGCTGGTGAGCAAGGTCGTGGCTTTGCCGTTGTTGCGGATGAAGTCCGAGCGTTAGCAAGCAGAACGCACCAATCAACCACTGAAATCACCAGTGTAGTAACTGCAATCCAGAGCCAAATGAATGCTTCTATGACAGAGATTGGCGAGTGTAATCAACAAGGCCAGCTGACACTTAAAGATTCAGAAGAACTGGATGCAAGCTTGCAACTGATCTTGAGTGATATGGAAAGCATTCAAGGCAACTCAGAACGTATTGCTTCAGCGATTGAAGAGCAGGGTGCCGTAATGACACAAGTGAGTGACTCAATTACTGAGTTGAATACCATCTCGAATGATAACAACGCTTCGGCGCAGCATTGCTTGGTCGAAGTCGATAAAGTAGCTGAGCAAGCGAACGATATGGATCAAGCGGTAGCACAGTTCAAGACGTCATAAGACTGCTAGAGCAAGTTAGAAACCAAATATGTTAAGTATTTGAAACCCAAGGCGTGAGTTCTTAGAAAGCAAAGGCGTGAATTATTCGCGCCTTTTTTGTGCCTGAAGGATAGGCAAGTGCCTGAATCGATAGAAATAAGAATAAGGCATTACAAAATAGACTTAAGTATCTGTGGAATAAAACTAAAATAATGACAGACTAACGATGAACGAACGCATTGACGTGAGCCATATCTTTGGCGCGTTTCAAATAAACGTTAAATCTTACGGAAGAGGAACAGCATGCACTACGACGTATTCAATGGAGACGCAGACGGCATCATCGCGTTGTTACAACTGCGATTAAGTGAACCGAGAAAAAGCGTGCTCGTCACCGGTGTAAAGCGTGATATTAAGTTGGTTTCTCAAGTTGCCAGTCAAATCATAGATCCGGGCACTCCAAATGATGTCTCTTCCGTTACCGTTCTTGATGTGTCGATGGAGAAGAACCTGCCAGCATTGCACTCACTGTTAGATGCCAACATCGATGTGTTTTACTGCGATCACCATCGAACAGGGGACGTGCCAACCTCTGAGCATTTAGACACTCTGATAGACACCTCGGCAGAGAGTTGCACGAGTTTATTGATTAACCGGAAGCTAAATGGTGCACACGTAGCTTGGGCAATCGCGGCGGCCTTTGGTGATAATTTAAAAATAGTGGCCGCACAGTTAGCTGATGAAAATGGATTCGAACAATCACAAATTGAGTTCTTAGAAGAGCTAGGTACCTTGGTTAATTACAACGGCTACGGCACATCATTGAGCGATTTGCACTTCACGCCAGCTGAGCTCTACCAAACCCTTTATCAATATCCGAACCCGTTCGATCTTATGGATGACAAAGACTCGGTGTTTTATCGACTACGAGCTGCTTACCAAAATGACCGCCAGCAACTATCAAACCTTGCCCCTGTTTATGAAAGTAAAGTCGCACGTGTGTTTGAACTGCCCGGTGAGACTTGGGCAAGACGTATCAGCGGTGTATTTGGCAATGAGATCGTGAATCAAGATCCAAACCGAGCGCAAGCAGTATTAACGAAAAACCAAGATGGCGAATCTTATACTGTTAGCCTAAGAGCACCACTATCCAATAGAACAGGCGCAGATGAAATTTGCTCTAGCTTTGTAACTGGTGGAGGAAGAAAAGCAGCGGCTGGCATTAATCAACTTAGCGAACTTGATAGAGGGAATTTCATTTCACTGTTGGACGCTTATTATTCGCCAAGTGTTGAGCGCTAACGAAAATAGCAGCGAGAGTGAATAGGGGAAAGAGAGGCCATTTGGCTTCTTTTTTTGTGTCTAAAGTCACCCAAATAAGCCTTTCAAAAACTTAGTTAGCATCAAATTCGGCACTTCACATTGTATGACATCAAAGTAAGAGTGATTATCAATTGTATTAATTCTGGGGAAATAGCACTATACGCATATTGAATCTTCAGTATTTTGAATATCCTTATAATGAATCTTGCCCAGGTCGACCTTAACCTACTCGTTATTCTTAAACACCTTCTTGAAGAGAAGCACGTATCAAACACAGCCTTGGCGTTGGACATGAGCCAACCGACGGTGAGTCGTTCACTACAAAAACTACGAACGGTATTCAACGATGACTTGTTAGTCCGCGCAGCCTATGGGTATGAATTAACCCCGAAAGCAGAAGTCATTAAGACGGACCTCAACTCTGTGCTCACACGCCTTGAGAAATTGGTCCATGGAGACGTATTTGAACCGCAGACGAGCAATAGTACCGTTCGGTTCTTTGGCTTGGTTCCGCAAGTCTCGCATTTGTTACCAAAAGTCGTGGCACAAATCCGCAAGCAAGCGCCGAATATGGTTGTCGATATCGACTCGATTCCTAAACGACACTTTGAACCTCTGTTATCAGGTGATGCGCACTTTGTATTGTCGACGCATGAACCATTAAGTTCTGAACAAAACTTGTATCGAATGTTCGTAATCAGTCGCGATTATCGGTTATTAATGAGCAAAGACCACCCTCTGGCGGATAAAGAGATCACCGTTGATGATTTATTGAGTAGCCAACTCGGCCAGATCTCACTGCAAGGGGATAAGAAGCTCTCGATTGAAAGTCGTTTCAAAGATTTGGGCTTGATCGATAAGCAGCGTCAGCTATCGATACCGATTCAACTGTCTAACTTTAACGTCGCTCCAGATATGGCTGAAGCGACCGATATCATCTTTCACCTGCCGACACCTTTTGCTCAACAAGCAGCAAAACAGAGAAACCTTGTTTGTAAACGCGTACCCAAAGCGATCAGGAGCCCATCAGAAGACGTATATCTCTACTGGCATAAACGTTTCCACAATGACCCTATGTGTCGTTGGATTCGTGAACTATTTAAAGAGACATACTCCTAAATTATCTGGCACATGAATGTTACTGGCTCAATGCTAATGAATTGAATATATTTTGCCTGCATTATTTGATAAATGAATAATCATAATGAATTTTCAGCATGAAACTTTCGTTGATTGGAGTGATAACTGGTTGTTTAATTCAAACCATTATCATTACTAATTACATATAAGAATAAATATCATGTCTGAGAAATCTCTTTTGATTCGCAAGCCTCTTTTAGTTCGCAAATCCCTTATAGTTCGCAAACCTCTTATGATTCGTAAACCCCTTTCGGTCGCAGTAGCTATTATTTGCACCTCACTATCGGCTAACGTGTTAGCGCAAAAAGAAGCGCAAGCAACAGATGAGCAAATGGTTGTTACGGCAACTCGTACTGAAATGGCTCTAAAACAAGCGCCAGCTTCAATGTCGGTTATCACCGCTCAAGACATCGAAGACAGCCCTGGAATCACTTTGGCTGACATCGTTGCAGAATCAACGAGTGTGGAATCTGATTTTGATAGCACACGTGCTGGCCGTCAGATGATCTCTATTCGTGGTATGGATTCAGACTATACGCTTATCATGGTGAATGGCCGTCGCTTAAGCTCTGCAAGTGCCATCATTCGTGGTAACGATTTCGATCTCTCGACTATTCCAGCTGAGTCAATCGAACGTGTTGAAATTATCCGCGGCCCAATGTCTGCACTTTACGGTTCAGATGGTATGGGTGGCACAATCAACATCATCACCAAAGCTCCAGAAAATGATTGGAGCTCAACGATTAACATGGACACTTCATCTCCATTAGACGGCAATGGTGGGGAAGAATATTCTGTTGGTTTTACCACGTCCGGTGCATTGATTGATGATGAGTTATTTGCGCGTTTTTCTTTAAATCAAACCTCGCGTGACGCATGGCAACCATATACAGGTAATGGTCGTGAGAATATTACCGCTCTAGAGGAACGCGACACTTTAAGTTTGCTTGCCAACCTGACATGGAATATGACAGACAATCAGACGATTGATTTGGACCTTGGCTATAGTGACGATAAACGTGATGGTTTAGCTGAACATGCTACAGGTTCGAACCTAGTGGATAGTAATGTTGTACGTAACAGTCAAGCGATTACACACAGCGGTTTTTGGAGCTGGGGTGACACACAAGTTCGTTACTCTCGTGAAAACGTGACAGACAACGAGGCCGCTGATCTAGGTAACAATTACAGTAGTGATGTAGAAGAGCTAACTCAAATAGTAGAAGCGTCAGCAACGACTTATCTTGGTGATAGTCACACCGTAACTTTTGGTATGGACTACCAGTTGAGCGAATTGACCAACAAAGAAAACTTGATCAACGGTACATCAGAAGCGTATCAAGGTGCTTTGTTTGTTCAAGACCAGTGGTTGATGACTGAACAACTCACCGCAACCATTGGTGGACGTTTAGACAAGCACGAATTGTACGGTGAAGAATTCAGCCCGCGTGTGTACTTAGTTCACCAAACGACTAATGACCTCATCATCAAAGGTGGTGTAGGTAAGGCTTTCAAAGCACCTTCGCTGACTCAAAACCAAGCCGACTACACAGTTAATAGCTGCAAAGGGAAGTGTGATTTGTATGGCAATGAAAACCTGAAGCCTGAAACGAGCTTGAACTATGAAATTGCAGCAATATACAACCAACCACGTTGGAACGTTGAAGGGGCTTTGTTTCGAAATGAAATTAATGACTTGATTGATCGTGACGTAACATATTGTGAAAATGGAACCGTATTTGACCCTGCTAACGGTTGTCGAGTCGGGCCTGGTGACAAGGACTTTGTGAAAGGTAAGCGTACTTATACCAATGTATCTGAGGCGGTGGTTCAAGGTGCTGAACTTACGGGTCAATTCCAGATTACCGATGAGTGGGGCGTGTCTGGTAACTACACGTTCTTAGACACAGAAGATAAGTCAACGGGTGAAGAACTGCTCGAGCGTTACAAGCATTCAGGCTTAGTTAAACTGAACTGGAGCCCAACTTTCGATCTGAATGCCTTTATTAGTGCGCGTTACCGTGGAGAGCGTAATATCGAAACTGATTTGACTCAAGATGCATACACTACTTTAAACATTGGTGGCGTATACAACATTAATGATTCAGTTAGAGTACGTGCAGGCATTACTAACTTGACTGATGAAGCTGTATCACAAGAGCTAGAGAGTATGGGTTATGTTGAAGATCCACGTACTTACTACGTAGGTATGACAGCGGACTTCTAATCAATCTGCGTTTGATTTGGTAGCAAGATACATATAAAAACGAAGAACCCACATTGGCTCGATACTCTATAAAGAGAACGGCGAGTGTGGGTTCTTTTTTGTGTGCTTGTATCGGTTTAATTCGTTTGGAATTGGCTTACCTAGATTTTTACACAAGTGACCAAAGCATTACCTGATTTGGTATCCCAAGGCAGCAGCTTGTCATAATCGTGCTCAAAAATATGAACCTCAAAGTAGGGCTTCAATATCTCGATCAATTCCTTAAACGAGAATGCCACCATAGGGTGTTCGTCATTCCATACTTGAGTTTCACCCGCAGTCGTTTTTTCGATACTTAGCTTTAACATTTGCTTACTACCTTCGCCGGAGTAGTACCAACCTGAGCGAAAGGTAAAGTCATCATGTTCTTTGTTGGCTGTATGTCGAACAAACAAGTCATTGCTTATCTTCTCTTTATCAACCACGTTGAAGCAGAAGACACCTTCGTGTTTCAAAGCTCGGTGCACGCTTGCAATGCACTCTTTTAGTCTCTCAATACCGTCGTTGTAATGGATGGAATACAAGAAACAAGTGATAAGATCGAGCGGTTCTGAGACCTCAAAGTTACTCATGTTTTGTACTGAAAAGTTAGCTTCAGGGCAACGAACTTGAGCAATGTCGAGCATTGGTTTATTCAGATCAAGGCCACTACTTTGATAGCCGTAGTCAATAAAATGGCGAACGTGTGGTCCAGTGCCACATCCAAGGTCGAGGTGTATTTTTCCTTCATTTCCAAAAATCTGATGTAACCTACGAACGCAGTCACTCTGCGCTTGGTAGTCAATATCGACACACATTAAATCATAGTAACCGGATAGGTCGATATAGAGTGCGTTGGCGGACATGTTTGCCTGCAGCATTTGCTGAAAAAATTGGGGTGGCGCATAGTAAACTAGAACTTAAAAATAACAAGAAAATCTTGGGTCAACTTATAAGCTTAAATGACCTTTTCTTGATGCTTAGCAATTGTTTCACGAGCCACACTCTATACATGCACCTTCGTGGTTTACTGAGACTCTATTTTTTCCGTTGGATTTAGCACGATAGAGCGCGTCGTCTGTAACTCGAATCAACGTATCTAGGGAGTTGTTGGTACGAACGATGCAGCTGTCGGTAATGCCAATACTGACGCTTGATTGAAACTTGGTGCGATTAAATCCCAAGAATTGATGAGTTCGAAATTCTTCGCAAATACGTTGACCAACAATTTTCGCTTGGGAGTATGCCGTGTCGAAAATGGTTCCATGAGTCGTTCGGTTTTTTGGAAAGAAGACGATAAACTCTTCACCTCCCCAGCGGCCAACCACGCCGTTCAAGGCTTTGACGTGCTTCTTAATGGTATTCGCGAGAGTGCGAATCACTTCGTCACCAACACTGTGTCCAAATTGGTCATTAATTTTTTTGAAGTCATCAATATCCAACAGTAAACAAGACATCTCAGTTTGTTCTTTTAACGGTTTTTTTAACCAATCGTAAATGGCACTGCGGCTGAATACTTGTGTTAGGTCGTCGTGAAGTGCGCGGTGCAGTAGCTCTTGTTCTAATTTAACCTTGTCGGAAACGTCTTCTACCACCACTTGGATCGCTTTTTCGCCTTCCCAATTGATGATGTTGTCGTAGATGTTGAAGTGTTTTTTACTCCCGTCAAAGCATTGGTTTTCAACCACAGAACTGAAGCTTGGTGTATCACCGGCAAGAATACTCTGGCTGCGTCTCATGGCATTGATACGACTGTCCGGCGGAATAATTGAAATGATTGAGTCCATGGCGAGCACTGCTTCTATCGATTTGGCACCCTGCATTTCAACCCAGGCTTGATTAACCATTAGAGGCTTGAAATTTTGGTGGACGAGCACGCCCTGTTTCGAACTATTGAGTAAAGTCCGGTACATACGATCTTTTTCTTGATGTTTACGCTCTGAAGCAACAACTGAGGTAATATCTATGATCATTACACGAAGAGCGGGGCGGTCGTTGACTCTGACCGCTTGAGCAAGGCTAAACAGCGAGAGAAGGCGGTTATTCACCGGAATATCTTTATAAAGCTTTCCCTTTCCCAGTTGGCCTTTAATCGCAGAAAGGTAACGTTCACGGACAGAGCCGTGATAATCTTTGGGTATTAATGAGTAGACAAAATCGACGTTGTTGAGAAGTGCTTCACGGCAACTGTAACCGAAGATTTTTGCAATGTTTTCGTCGACATCGATGACACGGTGGTCTTGCAGCGTAATATAGCCCTGTGCAGAGTCGAAATTCTGCCTAGGGGTGGCTGTGGTTAAATCTAGTTGGATGCTCATATAGATCTGACTACATATCCTCTCACCAAAAACAGGTGCTTTAAATAAATGGTGGTGTGGTAAATAAATTGTGACTGCTGTATATCGACAAAGCTATCAGATACCTAACACGGCAAGCGTCACGAGACTATGTGATTAAAGTGTGCCGTACGCAACTTTTTGAGGGTAGCGTAATTTTACTGTATCTAAAACGGATAAAAAAATTATTAAGGATAATTAAAGAGTTATGGAAATAAAAATTGATGATTTGTCGGGTGGAGAGGTTATTGAGCTACTCGAAGAGCATTTAGCTGATATGTATGCGACATCGCCAGTCGAAAGCGTTCATGCACTGGATCTAGATGGGCTCAAGTCGCCAGAGATTACTTTTTTCAGTGCTTGGAAAGACAGCCAACTGCTTGGGTGTGTCGCCATTAAAGAGCTTGATACACAACACGCTGAACTGAAGTCAATGAGAACCTCGCAGTTTGCAAGAAAGTCCGGTGTCGCAAGCAAGCTATTGCAACACGTTTTGGATACGGCAACCGCTCGCCAATATCGACGTATTAGCCTAGAAACGGGATCGGAAGACTACTTTAAGCCAGCGCGTAATTTGTACCAAAAATTTGGCTTTGGTTACTGTGAACCTTTTGCTAATTATGTGTTAGATCCGCACAGTCATTTCATGAGTATTGAGTTACGTTAAGAGGCTAGCTTTAGATGACGACTTACTTAGCCGGTTTCTCCCTTGGTCTTTCGCTTATTCTCGCGATCGGTTCTCAAAATGCGTTCGTTCTTAAACAGGGCTTAAAGAATCAGCATGTGTTTGCTATTTGTGCTGTCTGCGCGATTTCAGATGCATTACTGATCAGCTTTGGTGTGATGGGCTTTGGTGCGATCGTTGAGCAGTTCCCTCAAGTTGAGCAGTTTGCTCGTTACGGTGGGGCTATCTTTTTAGGCGTTTACTCATTCTTGAGCTTTCGCTCAGCATTTAACGAAAATCATGCCTTAGAAGCCGGTGTCGAAACCAAAAACTCTTTAACCAAAGCAGTTACCATGTGTTTAGCGTTTACTTGGCTTAATCCGCATGTGTATCTGGATACTGTGGTATTGCTGGGTTCTATCTCTACACAATATCAACCAAATCAAATGTTGTTTGGTGCAGGTGCAGTATCGGCTTCATTCGTGTTCTTTTTTTTACTAGGCTATGGCGCTCGCTTCTTAGCTCCAATGTTTAAGAGCCCGAGATCATGGAAGATGTTGGAGTTTGTTGTAGGAGTGATCATGGCATCTATTGCACTATCTTTGGTTGTTTAGTTTTACTCTGCTTTCGTTAACTTCTCCTCATCAGTTGAACGCTGGTGGGGAAAGTACGGCTTGTTAGCTTGCTAGCTCGTTAATTAGTAATTAGTACTGTATCCCTCTGTCTTGCCTCCCTAGCTATTAATTATTCTTTGCAAAGATTTCGCATTTCTCTGTTGGTTTTAAACGTCTTGATAACAACAAATTAAATTATTTCGTGAAATAACGAATTATTCTTCGTCTTTTGGATTTTGGGTTCGTCTTAGGGTGTAACAAGAAATTATTAACCCGATTCGGAGGCAAAAATGATTAAATTGATTAGCTTTAAAAACTGCCCATTTGTTCAACGTGTAATGGGTTCACTAGTAATGAAAAACGTCCCGTTTGAAATTGAGTACATTGAGCTGAATAACAAACCACAGTGGTTTTTGGATATCTCACCGAACGGGCAGGTTCCTGTATTGATTACAGAGAACGACACCGTCCTTTTTGAATCTGATGCAATTGTTGAATATCTAGACGATAAATATACGCCGATTGAAGAGGTTTCACCCGAGCAGAAAGCACTCGACCGTGCTTGGTCTTATCAAGCGAGCAAACATTACATGCCACAGTGCGGCACCATGGCGAGTAAAGACAAAGAGACATTTGAAACACGCTTAGCCAATTTACAAAAGGCGTTCCTAAAGGCAGAGAAAAAACTGGGTGATACTGAGTTCTTTAAAGGGGACTACATCTCTAACGTCGACATCGCTTGGTTACCACTGTTACACCGAGCATTTGTAATTAAAGAGCGTTCAGGCTTCGATATGCTAGAAAGCTTCCCGAAAGTACAGAGGTGGCAAGCGGCTCTGATTGAATCTGGATTGACCGATAAAACCGTTCCAGCGGACTTTATTGACAAGTTCAGCGGCTTTTATTTAACGAATAACTACCTGGCAAGCCTAGCAGAAGCTCGCTAAAAAAAGATTAAGTATTTTATGGCGTTTAGGCCACAGACAACTAAAACCGCTCTAACGTTGAGCGGCTTTTTAATGTCAAAAATAACGATTGGTCACGCTATGGCCAGAGTTGGTCTAGAGTCTGAAATTAGTTGGTTTTCACAAGCTTATAAACGGTAAATAATGCTAACTCGTTTGGTAGTTGATCGGTATTTTGGTAAATTAAAGCTATTACAGACTTCCAGTGAGCAGCAATGAAGATTCTTCACACGTCCGATTGGCACCTTGGCCAAAACTTCTACAATAAAAGCCGTAAGAATGAACATGAACGGTTTTTACAATGGTTACTTGAGCAAGTTACAAAGCACGACATCGACGCGATCATTGTTGCTGGCGATATTTTCGATACCAGTACACCGCCGAGTTACGCTCGTGAGATGTATAACAAGTTTGTGGTCGACTCGAGCAAGATCGGCTGCCAATTGGTGTTGTTAGGTGGAAATCACGATTCGGTGTCTGTGCTTAAAGAGACACAACAGCTGCTCAAATACATGGGCGCAGATGTGATTCCTAATACCAATGAAGAGCATGCGACTCAGGTTGTCGAACTAAAAGGTAAAAACGGTGATGTAGAAGCGTTGGTTTGTGCCATTCCTTTTATTCGCCCTCGTGATGTATTGACCAGCCAGGCGGGCGTGACTGGCGTTGAGCGTCAGAAACAACTCGGCGATGCAATCAAACAGCACTACCAAAGTGTTTATGATGCCGCTGTAGAAAAACGTGCGACGTTTGAAAACAGCGAACACATGCCGATTATCGCTACTGGTCATTTAACAGCGATGGGTGTTCAACAATCGGATTCTGTACGTGATATTTATGTCGGTAACCTTGATGGTTTCGCCGCTGATGGTTTCCCAGATGCCGATTATATTGCACTTGGTCATATCCACCGCCCACAAGTGGTGGCAAAGCGTGAATACATTCGTTACTGCGGTTCACCAATCCCATTAAGCTTTGATGAACTTAAATCTCAAAAGCAGGTATGTGTGGTTGAGTTTGTTGAGGGCGTGCGAACCATTTCTCAATTGCCAGTTCCAACGTTTCAACCCCTAGCTGAAATCAAAGGTGACTTGAGCGAGATCGAATCTCAACTGAATCAATATATAGGCTTAGATAGCGACCAAAGCGTGTGGTTATCGATAGAAGTGCAAGCGCAAGATTACTTGTCGGATCTTCAAGAGCGTATGCGCACACTAACCGAAGGTTTGAATGTGGAAGTGCTTCAATTGCGCAGAGCAAGAGAGCGTCGCAATCAAGCATTAGAGCAAGAGTCGGCAGAAACGCTGTCAGAATTGAGCCCGATGGACGTGTTTACGAAGCGTATTGCCTTAGAAGAATTTGAAACCGATTCTGAAAAAGCGCGTTTAGAGCGCATGACGGTGAAGTTTAAACAAGTGATGGTTGAAGTGTCTGAGAGCGCTCAAGCGCCAAACAAAGTAGAAGAGTAACCAGTATGAAGATTTTAAGCCTAGAATTTGAAAACCTGAACTCTTTGAAAGGACGTTGGAAGCTCGATTTTACCCAATCACCGTTTGCGGAAAATGGCTTGTTTGCGATTACTGGCCCAACAGGGGCGGGTAAAACCACCATTCTTGACGCGATTTGTTTGGCATTGTTCCACCGCACGCCGCGTTTGAAAAGTATCGCCAAAGGCAACAACGAATTAATGACGCGTGGCACGGGTGAGTGTTTTGCTGAACTGGAGTTTGAAGTACAGGGCAAAACGTATCGCTCTAACTTCCACCAAAAGCGAGCGCGTGGAAAACACGATGGCGCATTACAAACGCCAACGTGTGAATTTGCCGATGCGGACACTGACAAAGTCTTAGAAACCATGTTGACCAAGAAGACAAAGTTGGTGGAGCAGGTAACCGGTCTCGATTTCTCACGCTTCACTAAATCCATCATGTTGTCTCAGGGTGAATTTGCAGCGTTCTTAAATGCCAATGCAAACGACCGTGCCGAGCTACTTGAAGAGCTGACGGGAACAGAAGTCTATAGCCTGATCTCTGAGCGCATCTACGATCATTTCAAGTCGAGTGAAGAGTCGCTTAATCACCTTAAAGCGAAAGCAGAAGGTGTGAGCTTACTGTCTGAAGAGCAAATCCAAGCGCTGACCGCAGAGCGTGAAACGCTAGAAGCCGAGCAGAAGCGTTTAGCCGAGCAATTAAAAGAGTGGCAAGCGCATCTAAGCTGGTGGAAAGACGTGACCAAAGCTGAGCAAACTATTGCGGCCAGTGAGCACGATTGTAAAACCGCTCAAGATGAACTAAACCGTAACCAACCTGCACTAGAGCGTTTGGCAAACAGTGAACCGGCTGAAAAGCTGCGCCCAATGCACAAAGATTTAAAGCGTTGCGAACAAGAGGTGAACACTACTCAAGCTCACTTAGATAACAGCACCAAGTTACTTGCTGTTCGTGATGTAGAGAAGCAAGACGCGCAAACTCAACTGACTCAAAGCAGTGCAATTGTCGAACAGGTTAAAGCCGAGCAACAAGATCAAGAGAAGATCATCGATCTCGTACGTCCGCTAGACAACCAAATTACCGTACTCAAAGATAAGCAAACTGCGGCCGTTACTGCAGCGAATACGCTAAACGAACAACATACGCAACAGCGTAATCAACAGATTGTTTTAGTCCAAAAAATTGATGCACTGAAGCAACAAGATCAACTCAGCACTGAGTACTTAAATACACATCAAGCTGACCAACATCTGGAAAAATACTTAGGTCAGTGGCAAGCCAAAGTTGAGCAAGTTCGTACGCTAGAGCGTCAACATGCAGAACAGTTAAACTCGGCTAAGCGGGCTTTGTCGGCTCTTGATGCTCAGCAAGCGGTTATTAAAAGTGCGCAAGACGCTAAAGCAGCGCAAGATAAGACCTTAGCTGAATTGGTTGTGTTAGAGAGTAGTGCAAAGCAACAGTGGGAAGCATTGCAAGGCAACACCAGCGAACAAGTATTGAATGCGCAAAAAGATCTGTTGGAGTACTGGAATCGCAATACGCACTCATTACTTGAGATCAACCGTGGCTTCCTAAATGCCCAGCAACAGCTGCACGCAAAAACTCAGGCACATCAGACCAACATCCAATTGGTCGACAAGCTTTCGAAAGAACGTGAAGTGTTAGTCGAGCGATATAAAGAGAAAGAGACGTCTCTTGAACGATTAACGCGATTGATTGATCAAGAAGGCGAATTGGCGAAATACCGTGCGGCTTTGGAATCTGGAACTGAGTGCCCACTGTGTGGTTCAACAGACCATTCGATTGAGCAGTCGCAAGATATTGCAAATTTGGTTGCTCAAAAAGAAACGGAAAACCTAGAGTTAACGGCCATCAAAAAAGAAGGCCAAGAGCATCGTCAGCAATTAGATTCTCTGGCCCCAATGATTGCGGCGCTTAATGATGACATCCAACGTGCGCAAGCAGATATTCAACAAGCTCAATTGAATTGGCAAGGTGTAATCGGCAAGCTTCAACAAAGCTTATCGGATTTCGTTGGCACTGCTCCTGAACTGGCGCTGCTAACGATTAACGACTTAGATAATGAAGCTATAGTCGCGACCTTTGTTCAGCAGTGTGAACTTCAACTAAGTCAGAGCTCACAGCAACTCAAAGCATTGGGTGATGCTAAAGCGCACTATGTGGAAGCTGAAAAACAACGTTTATCTGTAAGTGTTATGGCTGACAAAGCGCAGTCTAATCTTGAGTTGGCCGAGCAACGCTTAGCTGATTTGAATAAGCAAAACCAAGTCGCAAACGAACAAGTGGCTCAGATTGCTCAAGCGAAAGAACAACAATGGAACGCTCTGAAAGAGAGCATTGTTCAAACTTCTATCGAAGCGCCTGAACTTGAACATATCGATGATTGGTTTACTGCGAAATCGCAAGCATCAAGCACATGGCAGCAAACCAAACAGCAACAGACCGATATTGAGAAGCAACTGATTACTCAAAATGCCGAATTGAAAACCTTAGACGACAAGCTAAGCAGCGCGGAGAAAGAGATCGCGACACTGACGCAAGAGAGTGAGTCTTTAGTGTCAGAACTCACTCGTGTAACGGCTGAAAGAACAGAGTTGTTTGGTGACAAAGACATTCAAGCCACCAGCAATGCGATGAAGCAAAGAGTCATTGAAGCAGTAAATGCATTTGATGCCGCGCAGTTGGTGCTTAACCGTTGTGAACTTGAACATCGAACTGAGCAAACCAAACACATTAGCTTCTCTGAAGAGTTGCTTAGTAAACAGTCCAGTCACACACAAGCGTCGAATGCTTGGTTAGATGCACTGAAAGCTAGCCCATTCGAAGATGAGGTACATTTTGAAGCGGCGTTGTTAGATGAAGAGGTTAGAACTCAACTTCAAAGCCTGAAGAAGTCTTTAGACGAAGCGATTGTCAGTGCGCAAGCTAGGTTGAACACCGCCAAAGCGGCGCAAGTGGAGCTACAAAACCACGAAAATGCGAAAGCATGGCAAGAGCAAGACCAACAGCAAGTTGAAGAAGCGACTGCTGAGTGTCAAAACGCACAACAAAGCCATGCGACAAAGATCGGTGCGATTTCTGCCAATCTTGAAACGGATAGCCAGAACCGCAGCAATCAGCAAGAACTGTTCAAGCAGATCGACGAACAGCAGGTCGAGTTTGATGATATCTCACGTCTGAATTCAATTATTGGTTCTAAGAACGGCGACAAGTTCCGTAAGTTTGCTCAAGGTCTAACACTGGAAAACTTGGTGTACTTGGCCAACAAGCAGCTACAGCGTTTGCATGGTCGTTACGAGCTAAAACGTAAAGCCGACGATGGTTTAGAACTGCAAGTGCTCGACACATGGCAGGGCGATGTGATGCGTGACACCAAGACGTTATCAGGTGGCGAAAGCTTTTTGGTGAGCTTGGCGCTGGCATTAGCGCTTTCTGATCTTGTGAGCTACAAAACCAGTATTGATTCTCTGTTCTTAGATGAAGGTTTCGGCACGCTGGATAGTGACACATTAGACATTGCTCTAAACGCGCTGGATAACTTGAATGCGTCAGGCAAGATGATAGGCGTAATCAGCCACGTTGAAGCACTGAAAGAGCGTGTGCCTGTGCAACTTAAAGTAACAAAACACTCTGGCTTAGGTGTGAGTGAGATGGAGAAGCAGTACAAGGTTGTTGCTTAGCTTCTAGTCATATTTATCAGCGCAGAATTAGAAGCAGAGCTAGATGAAGCAGATCCCCGACTCGGTCGTTCCTCCTTCTCGAGGATGACGGAGTCGGGGTTGTTATCAATCACTACGCTGTCACTCCTTAAAGTCACGAACGATTGAAAAGTAGCCGTCATTACCTAAAGTGAGGTACGAGCGAAGTAGGGAATCTAGTTTTGTTGGTATTACTTTCGTCACTTCCTAGAGCGAGGAATGAACCTAATAGAGAATCTAACTTTGTTGGTATTGCCTTCGTCATTCCCTAAAGTGAGGTACGAACGTAATCGGGAATCTCTAGTAAACTCAGGAAGTGGACGCATCGAAAAGGGAACTGCCATGCACAAGAAACCCCATTTACCGACTAAGACATGTCCTGTTTGCCAAAAGCCTTTCGCATGGCGTAAAAAATGGCAGCGCTGTTGGGATGACGTGATCTACTGTTCTGAACGTTGTCGTCGTAATAAATCTTAGTCTCATACTTTTGAACAGATCAGGTCATTCCTCATGATCTAAACCCGTTAACTCCAATATTTCCTCCCTTTGTCATCATTTTGATGATCCTTTAATCGTTTCGTCATTCATTTCTCAAGTTAATATTTCTATCTGTAAGATAAGTGATGTATAAAGGCGGCATGAAGATACCTAAAAGAATACAGCCTTTAGTTGACGATGGTTTAGTCGACGAGGTGACAAGCCAACTCATGAGTGGCAAAGAAGCATCGGTGTACATTGTGCGCTGCGGCGATACGATCCGTTGTGCCAAGGTATATAAGGAAATTAGCCAACGCAGCTTCAAAAAAGCGACCGCGTATCGTGAAGGCCGAAAAGTCCGAAATAGCCGCCGCGCTCGAGCGATGGAAAAAGGCTCAGGCTTTGGTCGTGAACAACAAGAAAAGGTTTGGCAAAGTGCTGAAGTGGATGCCTTATATAAACTGGCAGAAGCGGGTGTTCGTGTGCCTGTCCCTTATGGTTGCTTTGATGGCGTACTGCTTATGGAACTGGTCACTGAC
This sequence comes from Vibrio sp. 10N.222.49.A3, assembly GCF_041475145.1. Taxonomy (NCBI): domain Bacteria; kingdom Pseudomonadati; phylum Pseudomonadota; class Gammaproteobacteria; order Vibrionales; family Vibrionaceae; genus Vibrio; species Vibrio sp. 10N.222.49.A3. Next base: position 4,617 of record NZ_JBFRVM010000081.1, on the reverse strand, counting down.
GATGATGGTTACGTTGCGCCACGTTTGAACGATGTCGTGATGTCTGCAGAGCAGGCGATCGAAGACCACGCTGTGATGATGACCTACGTAGTTAAAATGCTGTGTGTCGGTTTGATCCATGGTGACTTGTCTGAGTTCAACGTATTGGTGGATGAGTACGGCCCGGTGATTATCGATTTACCACAAGCGGTTGATGCTTCGGCGAACAACAATGCTGAGTGGATGTTGGCTCGTGACATCAATAATATCCGTGACTACTACGCTCAGTTTGCTCCCGAATTGGCGAAAACCGAGTATGCCAAGGAAATGTGGGCGCTGTACGAGAAAGGCGACTTAAAGCCAGATAGCAAACTGACGGGCGAGTTTACGGAAACTGACGATTTGGCAGACATCGAAGCCATTATGCAAGAGATAGACGCTGCGCGAATTGAAGAACAACACCGACGCGAGCGTGTTAAAGAAGAAAAAGAAGGTGTGGACGACAGTAAGTTCAATTGGGCTGAGTAGCGGTAATAGTAAAAATAATGATCAGTTTTGATCCTTAGCTGAATCCTCAGAGTGCCCTTCGTTGAAACGACAGCTTTAGTTTCATCCGACAGCATCGAGTTAACTACTAAACCCAACAGAGTCATAGCTTTGTTGGGTTTTCTATTTTTTACTACTCACCAAAAAACTCTAACGAAGTTATCGAGCGTTTACGCAGCTAGGGTGACCTGTTAGTTACTACGATTGGTATTATTTACTGCGAGTGGTACTACTCATTACCAAGTCAATTGCTCGCCATCATACGCGTAGAAGTGACCGCTTTTATCCGGCGTAGCGGTTCGAATGATGTCCACTAACTGGTGAGCTACATAACTAGACTCAAACAACTTACCTTGAGGCACATTGGCCTGAAAGGGCTTAGATAGAGCGGTGTCGGTTGTACCAGGGTGGAGCGCTAACACTGTGCCTTTCTTCAATGTACGTTGCCATTCAATCGACATGGTTTTGATGAACATGTTGAGTGCGGCTTTGGAAGAGCGATAGCTATACCATCCACCTAATCGGTTGTCTGAAATGCTGCCGACTTTGGCCGATACCACTGCAAATTTTGGATTATCACTGGATTTGAGGATCGGCGTGAAATGTTTGGCCAGTAATAAGCTAGGTAGGGTGTTTACCGAGATGTTTTTAAAAAAGAACTCTGGGTCGATAGAGGACAAATTCTTTTCTGGACCCAGGTCTGGAGTGTGGAGCATACCCACGCAGTTAATTAACCAATCAAGTTGGTCAAACTCAGAACTTAAGCGCTTAATATCAGCTTCGTCGGTGGCATCGACTTGGTGCCAATTCAAACGGTTATCTTCCAATTCTGGTCGTTGTGAATGATAAGTCGCGTCGACATGGACATCGAGAAAATCAAAGCGAGACAGCTCAGACAGCAGGTGCTTAACCACGGCGAAACCAATACCGCCGCTGCCACCAATGACCAATATGTGTAATCTGAGTTGTTCCACCATTATAAGTTCTCCAAGTTAGTCAGTCGTTGTTCTGCGGTGTCGAGTATCGCTTGTTGGTCTTGCTCATCCATATTGTCCCAAGAGCGATAAAGCATCCCCATTCGAGGGTTGCGATTTAAGGCCTCGCGATGTTTGTTCATGAAGCGCCAATACAAGCTGTTGAATGGGCAAGAACTCTCGCCACTGCGCTCTTTTATCTTGTAGTGACAGCCTTTGCAGTAGTCACTCATACGGTTGATGTAAGAACCGCTGGCAGAGTATGGTTTGGTTCCGACGATCCCGCCATCCGCAAAAAGTGCCATACCTCGCGTATTTGGCATTTCGACCCACTCAATTGCGTCAACGTAAATACCAAGGTACCAACTGTCTACTTGGTGAGGGTCTATACCCGTGATTAAACAGAAGTTGCCAGTGATCATTAACCTTTGGATGTGGTGCGCGTAAGCAAATTCAAGAGACTGGTCAATCGCATGCTTCATGCAGTTCATCTCGGTTTGTCCGTCCCAAAAATAATGGGGCAGCTTATTGGTTGCTGAATAATGGTTTTTATTGGCGTACGCAGGCATGTTTGCCCAATAGACGGCGCGTATGTACTCTCTCCAACCTAGAATTTGTCGCACAAACCCTTCGATTTGTGCAATATCGATAGTGGGTGCATTTGGCTTAGAAGGAGCTTGATAAGCTGATAACGCAGCATCAATCACTTCTTGGGGACTTAGCAGTTTACTGTTCAACGAAAAGGAGAGGCGGCTATGATACAAGCTCCATTTTGAATCGTGTTCTGTCGTCATCGCATCTTGAAACTGCCCAAATAACGGTAAGCAGACTTGGCAGAAATGAGCGAGCAGAGACAAGCTTTGTGCGCGGTTAACTGGCCATAATAATTGGTCGCCAACTTCACCAATGGTTTGAACTTGATGACGCTCGATGCGTTCTAAAATCGCGGAAATGTCGTTGGCAAACATCAGAGGTTGAGGCAGGCTTTCAATGTCTTTTTTCTTGAGTTTCTTTCGATTGCTCGCATCGTAATTCCATTTTCCACCAACGGGCTTTCCGTCTTCTAGCAAAATGTCGAAGCGCTTTCTCATTCGGCGATAGAAATGTTCCATCATGATGTGTTTGTTTTTAGGAAACTGGGTTTCAATCTCGTCAAACGGAAACAGGAAGTGCTCGGAATCGCTACAGCCTTTGGTTACTCCGGTTAACTTCAGCTTTGCCAATTGTTGGAGTAGTCGATATTCGTCTGGCCGTTGGTATTCAAATTTTTCAGCAGCAAACTCGTGGACATAGTGTTGCAATAGAGCATCGAGGTTTTCAAATTTAGTAGTGTCATCAAGAGTAAGGTGGAGTACCTGGTGACCTTGTTGTTTGAGCTCGTCGGAAAAGTAGCTCATCGCAGAGAAAAAAGCGGCCACCTTTTGGATGTGCGATGCTACGTAGTCAGTCTCTTGCTTGAGTTCGGCAATGATATAAATGACGTCGTCATCAACCTGTTGAAACCAAGAGTGCTGGACATTGAGTTGGTCGCCTAAGACAAGGCGCACGGTTTTGAAATTCATAACACATCCTGAATGTTAGTTAAGGCAGGTTCTTTGCTGCTCGCATTCCACTTGTTGATGAACGCATGGTCTGGATCGTACATATCTGTTTGCTTACCCAAATCAAAATGTCGTGATTTAGGTTTAGGTTGTTTAGCATTATTTTGCTTGTTGGCTTGGGTGTTTACCTGAGAGTTGAGGGCTCCGGCTATGTAAGCCCAATTGCCCCAGTTTGATGCCACGTCATAGTCGATAAGTTGGCTCTCAAAATAGGCTGCGCCGTGTCGCCAATCGATCCCTAGTTCATAGATCAAACAGCTAGCGGCTAGCTGTCTTCCGCGATTAGACATGTAGCCTGTTTCGTTAAGTTGGCGCATACACGCATCGACAATCGGGTAGTTGCTATTGCCACTTTTCCATTTGGCGAAATTCAGGCTCGACGTTGCGGAGGAGTTAGGACTGCAGAGTTCACGGTTTGAAGAATCACCGAACAACAACGAGCCCAATGATAAGCGCTTCCAATAGAAATATTCGCGCCATAACAACTCAAAGTAGATCCAATAGGTTGAATCGTTACTGCCATGTTCGGCTTCGAATTGTTTCAAATGGCGATAAATCGTTTTAGGCGAAACGCAGCCGAGTGCCAACCACGGCGAAAATTTGGTTGAGTTCTCGATGCCGTCAAATGCGTTTCGAGTCTGCTTGTAGTTAAGGGCGTAATCATGTGAAAAGTAGTTTTCTAAATGCACTAGTCCTGCGTCTTCGCCACCCAAATAATCGTTTGTTACTTCGCTCTCGTCATTTGGTGAACTGAATAATGAGATTGTCGATGTCGATGCTAGTCTCACTGCAGGTGGAAGACGTGAAATAACTGTCTCATCATCATTAACGTCCAAGTGTTCGACTATCTTTCTAAACTTGGTAAAGGAGCTTGGGACTTTCGATAATTCGAACGGTAGCTCATGTAAGTCAAACAAGGTGGCGTGATGTCGCAAGCATGTTATTAAGTCAGGGTGGCGGCGATGTACTGAATGAATCAATTGTCGCTCGTCGTAACCGCAATGTGCATTGGCGAAAAAGTGGGTGACGTGCTGTGTCGCAATAATTTGGCTGAGTGTTTGCTCGGCTACGTCTGGTTCTAAATGATTATTGTGAATCAGGACAAGTTGCTGACCAAGCTTCACTAAATTGGCTTCTAGATTGGCTATCGATTGTGAAATAAAGGTTTGGCGATGCGCTCCATAACTGTGCTCTTGTGCGAATTCAGCAGAGAAGCGAGAGAGCGTAGGTTCGACAATAACGCAAACGAGTTCATCGACCACCTGCGCGGCTTGGTGAAGCAACTGATTGTCGTTGATTCTGAAGTCGTTTGTAAAAAGATAGAGACCAATCCTTTTCATTACTTACACTCGTAATTTTTAATTATTAGACGCTTACGAGTTGATAAGCCGACAAGATCACAAATGAACTTAGCAAGTGGGTGATAGTTAGATTGGGGTAAATAAGAGGGGATGTAAGCCAACCAATAATACCGATAGAGGCTGGCAATGCAGGAAGTCGGTGTTTTTCAAGGTAGT